>QHOQ01000224.1 GCA_003219355.1 Verrucomicrobiota bacterium | reverse complement strand
CGCTATTTCGGACAGACTGGCACGAGCTCGTGACGTCAATCAAGATGTTCATTCACTTATTGAGAAGATGCGTTCTTTTCGAATTACCCCTTATAACACGCGATTATAGCAAGCGAAACCCTCACGCCACTTCAGGCCCAGAAGAAATTTCTCGCAGAATACTTCTCACTTCGAGTGAGTCCAATGCTTTCGGGAACATCTCCATTCGCTGAAGAAACATCGGAAGCAACGACCGCTTTACGTTGTGCGGCAAGAAGCGAGACGCGCGGATGGCTCGCACAGTAGCGACGGGGCGTTGGATCGACATGAGAAAGATACGGAAAGTCGCTTCCAGCCAACAGAAAACTCGCTTCGGCGTCGTGTTCGCAAGATAGCACTTGATAGGAAGCATGAGTGCCGCGCAATCGCTATGCGTAAGCAAAGAATGATGTCGCTCGTAGATTTCCGGTAACGCACGTCCGAACATTGCTTTTAGGCAGCCGAGATGCGAGCTATCCTCGCGCACGCTGAGTTCGTTTTCGTGAAAGCGCCACATTGTCAGCTTTCTCGGTACATGGACTGTTCCGGCGAGGTTTGTCAGACGCACGAGCCAGCCCAAATCGGCGACTGAACCTGCAGTAGTGTTGAACGGCTCTGCGGATTGTGCCAGAGACGTGCGAATCAGCAGCTGAGTAAGAGAAAAGTAAACGCTCTTCGCCGAAAAATGCAGAAGACAGTCGTGCTGAGGTGGCCGGTAGTTGGGATTGCGCGTGATGGGATAAGAACGAACGACGTCCAGGGCAAGCATGTCATCGAGCGATTCGGCCCGGTAAATAACTGGCCATGTCTTCTCTGGTAAGTTGTCCGCCGTCGCGATTGATCAGCGACACATCACAAGCAGCAATCCCAGCCTCCGGACAAATCACGAATGCTTCGAGCAGTGTGGCAAGAAAGTCCGCATGCATTGTATCATCACACGTGGCGATGAGGAGAAACTCGCCGCTCGCCAGTTCCATTCCACGATTCAAAGCCGCATAAACTCCTTCGCGCGGGATTTGATAAAGCCGAAAACGCCAGTCATTGGATGCGACCGATCGAAAAAATTCCCAGCTGCCGTCGGTCGAGTGACTGTCGAGGACGATCGCTTCCCAATCGCGGAACGTTTGCGCCAAAGCGAGTCGATTCGTGGTTCGAGAAATTGCCGGGCATTTAAGCACGCCAACAGAATGAAAACCCTTAGCGCCGGCGCCATTTATTTCAAGTGAAAGGCAGGAAATTACGAACCTACTGAGAATTGCGAGTCCGCGGACCAGCAACGCCGGATTGGCTGAAATTCGTCGAGCAAATCAAACAGGCCATTGGCGAAGTCGCTTCCCGTAAAACGCCGCGCCCGTTCTTTCCCGCGAGCAATTAAGCTTTCGCGCTTCGCGCTATCGCTGCGAACAGATTTGAGTGCTTCTGCAATTTCGAACTCGTTCGCCGGATTTACGAGCATGGCTGCGTCTCCCAACTCTTGTTTTGCGCCGGGTATATCGGCAATCACAGGACAACCCAATGCGAATGCTTCCAACGGCGGTAAATTCAGGGGCCCGAAAAAACTCGGATAACAAAGAATGAAAGCGTTTTGATACAAGACCCGCAAAGCCGGACGCGAGACGTGGCCGAGAAAAAATACCTGATCGTCCAGCTGCAGCGTTTGCACCAATTGCCGGATATAACTTTCGTTCCCTTGATCGGAACCGGTGAAGACAACGGGCAGGCGCAAATTGTACTTCTGTTTGAGGTGCAGGATGCGCGTAGGATCCGCACGTGATTCTTGTGGCTCCAAAACTGCGCCGGATAAAAGATGTAATTGGGCGGCAATCTGAATTGGGCCAGCATCGACGTGTCTTGCGCGCCTTCTTCGAGCGCGAAACGCGGCGTCGGGTGAGGAAGAATGCGGATCCGTTCATCAGGTATGCCATAAAACATTTGCACCTCTTTCTTCCCTGTATCCGTGGCGGTAACAACGTAGGCAGCCCGTTTTAAAACTTGGGAAAAGAAATTCTCCCGGCGTTGCCATTCGTCGCCCGAACCGACCTCAGAGAAAAATGGCTGCAGACGGTGCTGCAAATCCCAAACTATCACGAGGAATGGAACATCCAGGGTAGCGATTTCCGGACTAACATTTACAAAGAAGTCTATCCTTTCGCGGACTAGGCTATTGCTTATCCACTCATTTTTCCCATCGATAGGTCGGTCTGGGAACCGAGTTCGCAGTTCGAGAAATACTTCGCAGTTTCGCATACAGTTGCTTTGCCGAAACGGACGTTTGCGCGGCGTCTCCTTTAAGTTCGGTGTTTTGCCGGTCGCTTTGTCACCGTCCAAGTCTTCAAAAACTACAAACTCATGTTTTGAGGTTGGCGCACGGCCGAAATAAGCCGACTCTCATGGATGATGTCGGTTGAAGTTACTAGTTAAGGCGATCACCGCGCAATAACGTCTGCCTCGATCGGTTCGATCATTAGTTGATCGGAGACAAATGTCTCTGCCACCCTTGTGGTAAGTTGTAATCCCAGTACGCCGCTGACAGTTGGCAGCGCGCGGCTCCGCCGTTAATCTCGCGGGCTATGGAGAACATCCTGCCAATCTTAATCGCGGATGCGCCCGAGGCTTTGATCGAATTGTGTGGCGTCAACTTACTCGGACGTTTGCTCCGCATTTTGCAACGACTCGGATTTCGCCGCGCAATTGTTTTTTCGATAACACCGGAAATCGTTGAGGCTGAATTAGCGAAGCGTTCGTGGGCCCGTGAACAAGTAATTATCGATCTTGTCCCGTGCGCAATTGGACCGCTGACTGCGAAACTGCTTTTGGAACAAAGCCCGTCGGAACGTTTCTTAATAGTGCCAGCAAATATTTATTGTGACGCACGTTTGCTTGCCGCGCTCTGCGCGAAAGATTCATCCGCCGCGCTTGTCGATTCCAATCCACCGGAATTCGCGCGGTCTTTAATCCGAAATCCGTGCGGGCCGGCATTGGTCATAAGGGATTTTCTTTCTGCGTCTTGGCCCACCGCGCCGTTTTTTGAGGAACTCAAAGACAAGATCGACAATCGAA
>QHOQ01000223.1 GCA_003219355.1 Verrucomicrobiota bacterium | reverse complement strand
TCGATGGACTGGACGGAAAGCAGTCGCGCGTCAAAATCGAAATGACCGAGCGCGGCAAGTGGGAACATCATCTCGATTATTGGATCGAGAATTTGTGGTGGGCGGCTATCGCTTTTCATTTGTGGCGAAGCGGCCAATTTCCGAACGTGTTCTATTTTTTCGCTTTGCTAATTGGATCGCACTTATTGGATGAATTCGCAAAACGCCGGGTGAAGATGGCGAAAGGCCGCCTGCTAGATGACGTTACGCCATTCGACCGTGCTTTCCGGCTGATCGCGGCTCGAAGAAACGTTTA
>QHOQ01000222.1 GCA_003219355.1 Verrucomicrobiota bacterium | reverse complement strand
ATTTTTTTACCATCTCGAACACCCAATCATGACGGAGTGGGGGCTGCCGTTCGCGAACAAAAAGAAATAAAATCGTGCACATAAAAAAACCGGCAAAGAAAATGCCGATCGCGATCAGCACACCGAGCTGCGAGAAGCCCATCGATCCACTCAGGATAAGTGCCAGAAATCCGACCGCAGTGGTCAGTGCGCCAAAAAAAATCGCGCGACCAAGTTTTGCAACCGAGGTGGCGATGCCTTGACGATGTGATTGTCCGTCGATCCGCGCTTGCTGATAGCGTCCAAAGGTGAGGATGGCGAAATCAACTCCGAGCCCAACGAGAATAGCGCAAAAGCCCACGCTCACCATGCTGAGCTGTCGAAAAATGAAAAGGCCGAGCGTAAGCGCCACCAGACATGAGAGCAGGAGTGAAAATCCCATACCGAGCAACGGCAGCCATCGATGAAAACCGATGAAGAAAATGGTGCCTACGAGCACGACTGATCCGAGCAACGTTGCGACAATGTCGTAGCGCATGCTGAGAGAGATTTCAGCAACGTACGCAGAACGTCCGGTCACGAGAATTTCCAACGGGCCGCCATCCCACCCTTCCCGTGCATTCGCGCGAAAGGCGTTTACCTGACGCATCAAACGCTGGCACGCGAATGCGCTAATTGATTCCTGGTTTGTCACTGCAAGGAAAACCCGCATCGTGCGGTCGGTGGAGGTGAGCGGCTGGTCTTCTTCAATCGCGGTGCTCTCCGCAAAAGGTTTGAGCGCCGGGCCAATTAGACCGATCGGATCAAACGCCAGCTCGAATTCCGGTCGGGGCGATCCTGCCTCAATCTGTTGATGCAAACGCTGCAGGCGCTCGCGAATTTTTTGCGGCTGCAAGACCGACATCGTCTCGTTGAAAACTTCCGGTTCCAGGTTCAAGAGCAACGGCACGGCGATTGATTGAAGATCGCGGATTCCCTCAGGCGTCTGCATCGGCGAACCCGCGAGCACGCGCGTGCACCACGACTGTTGCCGTAATTTGTCGGCGAATACCGGCGCGAATTCTTCCAGTTTTTCGATATCATCCGGGCCACAAACCAGCGCGAAAGTGAGCTGCCGGGTTTGCTCAAACTCGCGATCGTAAATTTTTAGTCCCGCGACCGAACGAAAGTTCGCGGGCAAAATGTTGAGCACATCAGAGTCAAGTCGCAGCTGGGTGGCGAGGATTGCGATACAGCCAACGCCGCACCAAACGAGCGCACGTCGCTGCGTAACGGTTCGTGCGATGACATCACTGATCCCCATATTTGGTAGCAAGAACGAAACGCCGATAGTCGCGTTTCAATCCTGGCAGGTCAAAAACGAAACAGAAAAGTTTCGTTGGCAGCGACGTATCGCACCGATTGTCGATCTTGCGAGCCAATCAATTTGTCTCGCGCTCCGAGCCAGCCTCCCAATTGTTTTGGTGCTCGATCAGTAGGGCCGGACCAGCCGGTTCGCGCGAGCGGCCCTTTAACTTCGGCGAAGAATGCGTCCTGACGAATCATCAGAAGCGTTACGCTCGGACCCTTCGAGAACGTCAGCTCGAAATCGCCACTTTTTGAAGAACGAATGAGGACATCGCCGATGAGTGTCGTTCCCGGCGCGCGATATAAAAGTTGTCCGCTGCGAACCCGCCAACCACCTGCCGGCTCGGTAAATTGGTGGCGCGAGGTTGTCGCACAGTCCACTAGATTGACAGTCGCCAGTGCAATGACTGCGGCGCGCAAGATCGACATTGCGCTTAGAGAATCGCGCCGACCCGTTCGGGCCGACTCGGCGACGTTTCCTTTTTCGGGACAAGCGAGAGCCGCGGTGAGAGCGCGAAGAAACGTTGCGTATTCACAAAAAAGTAAAACAACCACATGCGCCACTTAATGGCGAGACTCTTTCCTTCGTTGCCCGCGAGCACGGCGTTGACGGCGGCCGCGATTTGCATCGTGTCGGTAGGATTAAGAAACACTTCGACGAATTCTTTGCCACGGCGATACCACGCGTTCACGAACGTGAGATAGATGTCCATAATGTAATTGACAGTGCGCCCGTACGTTCTGAAAAGGCGACGCTTGTGCGATTCGTCGCGCAAAACCTTGTCCAACGTGTCAGCGGCCTTTTCGGCGGACATGATCGCCAAAAAAACACCGCTGCTGAAAACTGGATCGATAAATCCGGCGGCGTCACCCACGAGCAGCCACCGGTCGCCAAAAAGTTTCGTGTTCCGATACGAATAATCGCCGGCAGAATAAACCGGCGAGACGCGCACAGCTCTTTTCATTCGCTCGACCACCATCGGCTGTTCATCGATGCATTTTTCAAGCGCCGTTTCCGGCGAAAGTTTCATCGCGCGAAATGTGGCCGTGTCCATTACCACGCCGATACTCATGCGAGTGGTCGTTAGGGGAATCATCCAAAACCACCGGTCGAGACCCCGCACCATGCGGATGAGTGTGCCGTCAATGCCTTCGGCGCGATCGACATTGTCGTAATGCGCGAAGACGGAAAATTTCTGCAAATGATCGTACGTCTTTTTGATTTTGAAAAAGCTGCCGAGCATCGTTTGCCGGCCGCTGCAATCGAGCAGATAGCGAGCTTCGATTGTCGATCTGGCGCCACCGGGCGTTTCGATGTCGATCTTCGCGCGATCGTTTTCGAAAGTGATGTTCTTCACGTCTGTTTTTTCGCGAACATCAGCGCCGTTTTCGCGCGAATGATCGAGCAGGAGCTTGTCGAATTCGGAGCGAGTGACTTGATAGGCGCGGTCGCGACGCGAACGAAAACCGTCTTTGAAATAAAACTTCGCGCCTTTGGTTCCGCAAGCCGCGACAATTTCGCCGCCGAATTTCGGCAGAAATGTGCGGTCAAGTTTTTCGCGCAGGCCCAGGCGATCGAATGTTTGTGTGCTAAAAGGCAAGAGCGATTCGCCGATGTGAAAGCGTGGAAATTTTTCGCGCTCGAAAATGATCACGCGCCACCCGGCGCGCGCCAGCAGCGCGGCTGCAGTGCTACCAGCAGGCCCGCCGCCGATGACAGCGACGTCGTAGATGTCGACCTTCATTACGGCTAAACCTATCGGGGAATTAACTGCTTTGCCAGCCAGAGATTAACGGAGACAGAGTGGAAAATGGAGGCGAGGAAGGGAGCGACGTGTGCTTGCGTCATCTGAATGTGTGCTAATCTGTGTTCGTCTGCGGCACGCCCCCTTGGGTTGCCGGCGCGATATGAAATTAATCGATCGATTTCTCAGCCGTGAATTGCTCGTCAACGTGCTCTTCGCCATCGCGGTATTGAGCCTGGTGCTGGTAGTGGGCAATATTTTCCGAAAGCTTCTTCCGTTGCTGGTCAATCACGACGTGCCCATGGAATACTTGATCACGTTCATCGCTTACGTGATGCCCTTTTCGCTTATTTTTACGATTCCTTGGGGGTTGTTGACCGCGATCCTGCTTGTATTTGGGCGGCTCTCCGCCGACAACGAGCTGATCGCGCTACGGGCAAATGGTGTGAGTATCTCGCGCATTTGTATTCCGCTTGCGGGAATCGCGCTGCTTTGCACGGGAATATGTTTGTGGCTCAACGTGCAGGCTGCGCCGGCCGCGCAAGAAAAGTTGCGTAGCACCATTTTCGATCTCGCTACACGCAATCCGATGGCGCTTTTTGGCAGCGATCAGGTAATCGATCAATTTCCAGGCCGAAAAATCTACGTGGGCAAGAAAGCGGGAAGCAAGCTAGAGAACATTACCGTCTTTGAAATGAACAACAATTCACTTGCGGTAAAAGTCACTTACGCGCGCACTGGCATGCTCGAAGCCGATTTAAAGAACAAACAGATTCTCATGCATCTTTATCAGGCGCGTTATCAGGCGCGAGACGAAAACAATCCCTTGGACCTGACCAAAATTCGCGATGGGATCAATATGGCGGAAGGCACGTTACCGATCAGCCTCGAGGAATTATACGAGAAGGAGAAAAAACGACCGAGCCGTTCCGCATTATCAATCGAACAACTGCTCGAGCAATTAAAGAGCGAAAACCAACGCGAACGCAGCGCCAGCCGGACTGAAATAAACAAACGCTTTTCGTTTCCGTTCGCTTGCATCGCATTCGCGATTATCGGCGTACCGCTTGGCGTCACCGCGCACCGCCGCGAGACCTCGATTGGCTTCGCCATGGGCTTGATCGTAGCCGTCAGCTATTTCCTCTTCGTCATCATCGGCGACACGTTGCGCGGAAATCCGACTTCGTCATCATCGGCGACACGTTGCGGGGAAACCCGAAAGTGCACCCGGAGCTGCTCGTTTGGTTTCCGAACGTTCTTTTTATCGTGCTCGGCGCGTTCTTGTTTCGGCGACTGGCACGACAGTAAGTTGATTAACTATGGTGAGAAAAGATTCAAACTCGCCGGAATGGTCGAAACGCTCTGTTCCCCCGTGGAGGATTAGAGTTTGCCTGAACTGCATATTCGCGGTGTCCGTCATCTGTAGCCCCGGCGCGGCACAAACCAAAGCTGCATCCCAAACAGACTTCGAAGCCACTGCGCGAATCTTCGACTATGACGCAAAACAGCCGCTCGACATCCATGACAAGATCATCGAAGAATTCAGCGATGGAACCCTGCACGACATCACATACGCCAGTCCGAAAGGTGGGCCTGTTGCAGCATACCTAGTGGTCCCCAAAGGCAAAGGGCCGTTCGCAGCCGTGCTCTTTGGCCATTGGGGGAATGGCACGCGCGCAGAATTCATTCCCGAGGCCAAGATTTATGCGAGAGCTGGCGCCGTCTCTCTCATTCCTGACTACCCCTGGGACCGTCCATCACCATGGCGGAAAACGGTAGACCACTTCGATAGGCCGGAGTTGGACCGGGAAGCTGAAATCCAGGCGGTCATAGATCTTCGACGCGGAGTTGACCTGCTGCTGACACGCCCTGATGTAGATGCCCAGCGCCTTGCCTATGTGGGTCACAGCTACGGAGCACAGTGGGGATCCATTCTTTCAGCGGTCGACAAGCGTATGAAGACCTCCGTACTAATGGCCGGAGTTGCCGAGATTGGCGACATTCTCTTGCGCAATAACGATCCCAGCCTGGTTGATCTCCGCAAGGCCCGTCCCGCAGGCCAACTCGAAAAATATTCACAGGCCACCGGCGATATCGATGCGCTCCATTTCGTAGGGCACGCCGCTCCGATTCCGTTGCTGCTTCAGTTCGCCAACTACGAGCAATACTTTGATAAGACCTCCATGGAACACTATGCGGCCGCTGCGAGTGAACCCAAGAAGGTGCTCTATTACGATACGGGCCACGACCTGAATGACCCTCGGGCACTGGAAGACCGATACAAATGGCTGGCGAAATACATTCATCTGTCACGAAGATAGACTGTTGCTGACCTGTGAGTTGAACCTCGACTGAGATTCTTGATTGTTCATTCGCTAGTGGGTTTTGCTGGCAATTCCAATGGCATTTCTCTATAAACCGGTGCTGCCAGCGGGAGAAATCGCTCGTCGTGAGCGACTTAAATTTTGGCTCCAGCGGTAGGATTCGAACCTACGACCAATCGGTTAACAGCCGACCGCTCTACCACTGAGCTACGCTGGAATTTTTTTGTGTGGCTCGAGAGGGCCTGAATTTTGCGCAGCCGAGTCGGCGCGGCAAGTGATTTGGTTGCGGGGGCGGGATTTGAACCCGCGGCCTTCAGGTTATGAGCCTGACGAGCTACCAGGCTGCTCCACCCCGCGTCTTAAGAACGAGTATGCTGAATCGCCGGTCAAGCTCAAACGCGAAAAAGATCAACTGACACCAAGCCGAGAGATTTTTCGATTTCGCTCAGAATGACGGTTAATTGCCAAAGCGGCACATGAGTTCTGGTAAATCTGATCAGGGCAAAATTCTCGTCGGGACTGCGAGCTGGTCCGATCCCGGTTTTGTTCATCGTTGGTATCCAAAAGGGATGCGCGCGAACGAACGACTCGGTTGGTACGCACAACACTTTGAGATGGTCGAGGTGAATTCGACATTTTATTCCGTTCCCGATTTAACAATGGTCGAGCGTTGGTGTGCTGCCACGCCGGATGGATTCATCTTCAATGTGAAACTACATCAGCTCTTTTCGTTCCACTCGACCGCCGCCAAGTTGTTACCGCCGGATTTGCAACAGCGTGCTGAGACCGACGCAAAAGGGAAGGTAAAGCTGACGCTGGTACTCCAAGAAGCGATGATTAGAGTCTTCCTGCGCTCGGTATCGATCTTGCGCGGAGCCGGGAAGCTTGGCGTACTGCTACTGCAGCTCTCGCCTGCGTTTTCACCTCACAAGCACAAACTGGAAGAGCTCGAGCATTTGATCGAAATGCTAGGTGATTATCCATTGGCGATTGAATTCCGGAACCGCAACTGGGTGATCGGCGAACAGTTAAAATCGACAATCGATTTCTTGAAGCAACACGATGCGGTCTTTGTCAATGTCGATGGCCCAACCGCCGAGCATTTTACCATAATGCCCTCCGATCTCGATGAAATCACGAACCCAAGCTTTGCCTACCTGCGGCTTCACGGACGCAATGCTCGCGGCTATGTTACGGGGAAAACTGTAGCTGCTCGTTTCAATTATGATTACACCGATAACGAAATCGCCGAAGTAGCGGAGCGAAGCAAAAAGCTCGCCCGAGCGACCCGCCAGTTGCACGTGATTTTCAACAATAACAATCTCGATTACGCGCCGCGAGCGGCAGTGCGTTTGCGCGTGGCGCTCGGTCAATTGCTGTCAACTCCTCCGCAGACACCGGAGCTATTTTAGATTACGCTCTGGGAGTGCAAGAATCACAGCCAGTGGCAGACCCGGTTTACGAATCGCGATTGCCTGGGCCACTGGCGCGGCTTAAGCGCTGGCTGGTTGCGCATCACATGACGCTGATGACCATCGCAGACACGCCGCACTCCATCGCGTTGGGTTCGGCGATCGGAATTTTTTTCGGTTTTACGCCGCTGTACCCGCTCAAGACGTTGTTGTCGATCGCCGTAGCATGGGTTTGTCGGTGCAACAAGATCGCTGCGGCCATTTTGGTTACCCTGCACGATGTGGTGATTTGGGCGATGCCTGCGATCTATTTTGCCGAATACCATCTAGGGTGCTGGAGCCTGCATCGCCCTGTGGCGCATCGTGTTCGTTTCCGGCAATTCGGGCTGCACGATTACCTCGATTGGCATGTATTTTCGCGGGTCGTTTGGCCCACGTTTTGGCCGGCGTTTGTTGGCTCGCTGTTCCTTGCCATCCCGTCGGCGATTATCGTCTATTTTTTAATGCGACTGCTTGTGAGCCGAGCGCGGATGCCTCAAAAAATCGTTTGAGTGAAGGAGCTCGGTGGGAGCAAACATTTTTCCTACCTGGATGTGTTGCCAATCAGAATGCCTCGATTAAGGTGCTGCGGATTCGACCCTGCTATGCGCTTTTCACACCGATTTCTTACCGCCTCGATCGCGTTGATTGCGACCGCAGCTTCTCTCCGTTCGGCTGCGGGCGCGCGCGCCTTCGTGATTGTCGATTCGCAGACGGGCTACCTTCTGGAAGAGCAAGAGCCCAGAAAGAAACTGCAAGTTGGAAGTCTGACCAAAATCGCGACCGCAAGCGTCGTGCTCGATTGGGCGGAACGAAAAGGGGGCGATCTCAATCAGACAATCACGATTCCGCCGGAGGCGTTTTCCGGAACGCTTGAAAATCACATCGGATTTCAGCCGGGAGACAGCATAACAATGCGCGATCTTCTCTATGCTGCGCTCATTCAGTCGGACAATATTGCGGCGTACACATTGGCGCAGCACGTCGGCTCGCGCTTGCAGACCGAGGCTGGCCCGAAGATGACGCCGGTCGATGTGTTCGTTACCCAAATGAATGCACTAGCCAAACAGCTGAAGATGGAGCGCACACGGTTTGTCAATCCGCATGGCGTTGACGACAACGTTCGACCGATACCGTTTTCGACTGCGGAAGACATGGCACGTCTGACGCGTTACGCGTTGAACAAAGCGAGTTTTCGTTTTTATGTGTCACAAAAGGAACGTCAAATCTCGTTCGATCGCGGCGGGCACCGATTGAATTATGTGGTTCGGAACACGAACGAACTTCTCGGGAGAAATGGCATTGACGGAGTGAAAACTGGCCGCACAGCCCGAGCGGGGGACTGCTTGATTCTCTCCGCCAATAATAATTAATGTTTTCACCCGAAGGTCATTCAGAAGGCTTCGGGCATGCTCGATTATCTTTGCCGGAACAATTGTGCGTTCGCCCGCGCCGACTTTGGCAACGAAATGGCCGCGATTTGTTGTACCGATGATCGTACCCCCTTGGGCCATGATTCCGTTCGTAGTTTTGCTATCAAGAATGACGTGATCTTCTGCCCGCAGCAGCCCTTCGAAAC
>QHOQ01000105.1 GCA_003219355.1 Verrucomicrobiota bacterium | reverse complement strand
CGGGTCGATTGACTCAACGCGTATTTATTCGCATTCGCGGGTCGCACAGACCCTGCTACAAACACTGTTTGGCGCATCGATGATCACTTACAAGCTGCGTGATCCCGACCGCGCACCCGCCCTCGCCAGTCATTTCGAAAAGCTCTTTCAGCATGACGCATCCAGCTGGCAGGAACGTGAGCAAAGCACGCTCCAACTTTTTCTGACGTTAAGAATGTCTGTTGCCATTACCGTTTCTCTCATCATCCTGCTCGCCGGATTCGGCATTTTTAACGTCCTGACGATGTCTGTCCTGGCGAAGATAAAAGAAATCGCAATTTTGCGTTCGATGGGTTACCGGCGGATCGACATCGGCGCGATATTTTTGTGGCAGGGTGCGATGATCGCCGTCGCCGGGTCCGTAGTCGGCTGTTTGCTTGGTGCGTTAATGACCTGGGGCGTGTCGCACATTCCTATCCGGATCCGCGGCTTGCTTTACGCCGATCACTTTCTGGTGACATGGGAATGGCGACACTATTTCTGGGCGACGTTGCTCGCGATCCTTGCTGTATTCATCGCGAGTTATGTCCCGGCGCGCCGCGCTGCCGAGCTGCCGCCAGTTGTCACCCTGCGTGGGTCGAGCGTATGAATCCGAAAATTTGCCTCAGTTGCGAAGCGATCGAGCGCTTTTTGGGCGAAGAGGAGGAGCGCGTCCACGCGCTGCGCGGTGTCTCGCTCGATCTCGAGCCGGGCAGCATCCACGCTGTTGTCGGCCCATCGGGCTGCGGCAAGAGCACGTTACTCTATATTCTCGGTCTGCTGGACCCCCCCGATGCGGGTCGGGTTTCAATCGAATCGGAGCCGATGTTGCATCTGAGCGATGATGAGCTGGCACATAAACGCAGCGAGTTTATCGGATTCATTTTCCAATTCCATTTCTTGATGGAAGACTTCACCGCGCAAGAGAATGTGATGATCCCAATGCGCAAGCTCGGGCGGCTGTCCGATGCGGAGATGCGCGAACGCGCTGCTGGCTTGCTTGAAGCAGTCGGATTAGGCGACAAACTGCGCAGACCTAGCCGTCATCTTTCCGGGGGCGAACAGCAACGTGTGGCCATCGCGCGTGCGCTGGCCAATGATCCGCGAGTGATTTTAGCGGACGAACCAACCGGCAACCTCGACACGGCCAATTCAGAACGTGCTTTTGAGCTGCTTCAAAATATCGTGCAGCAAGGCGAGAAAGCATTGCTCCTGGCCACCCACAATCCGGCCATTGCCGGGTCCTGTGATTGGATCCACGAGATGAAAGATGGCCGCATTACGGCCAGCCACCCGCGCGGCAATCGAACTTCAAACTTCGGAAACAGCGGGAACTGACGCCGAGCGCGGCGGGACTTGCAAATGTTCGAGAAGCTTCTCGATATAGTCTGACCACGAGCGGAACTTTCGAGCGCGGGCTTCCGTGCATAATCGCGAGTAAGTTTGTTGATCCGTCAGTAAGTTTTTAATTCCAGCGGCAAGCGCGTCCTCGCTCGTTTGATCGACAATTAAACATCCACCGCCGCGGGCAACTTCACCCAGAGCGCCATTCCCTCCGCAAATGCACGGTTTGCCGTGCCAGAGACTTTCAGCGATCGGCAATCCGAAACCCTCGAACAGCGAGGGGTAAACGGTGAAGCGACACGACCGATAAACTTCGTGCAGTGTTTCATCATTCACGTGCCGGAGCCAGCGCAGCGGCCGTCCTCGTCGTTGCAACCGCCATACCGCGGGAAGCATTTTCGGCGCATAATAATCAGTGGTACGACCAACGAGTTGCAACTCGAAGTCATGCCCCTGCAGCCATAATTTCTCCGCTGCGGCTAAGAAAGTAAGATGGTTTTTGCGCCGTTCGAATGAGCCAACGCACGCAATCATGTTGCGTGCCCTAACCGAATCCGCCGCGCGCACCGCTCGATCAAATTCAATCGGCCATGGTTCAACGCACGTCGTTGTGGGCGAGCTCCCGTATTCGTGCCACCGCCGAAGTAAGTCATCGCACGATTCGTGCGAAATGCAGATCACTTGGGCGAACGCCGCCAGCGATTTCAAGTAATTTTGAAAGCGCATTTGGGCCTTATCCGACAACCGTGGCAACCGCAATGCGGCTGCATCATGGAAGATGGCGACAATTCGGATGCCCGTTTTCGTGATCAGTTCCGGTAGGCGTTGCGTTCGAACGTCAGAATAGAGATCAGGAACAAGGAGAATGTCCGCAGAGGCGGTTTGATTTTCTAGGCGAACTGTTTTGCGGAACGCAAGCCGCCGCAGTTCAGCGAGAAAAGTTTCGCCGCGCCATTCGGGCTTTGCCGTGGCTTTCGACAAAACCCTAAATGGGCTCTGGAGAATTTCCAGCTCCAGCCGACCAAGATGCTGATAGCACTTGCCCTTCTTATTCCAGCAAACTGGAGTGATGGGTAGGTGGTTTCCGAGATGCAGGTAGAGCGCCCGCGTCATCCGCTGCATGCCGGTGTTCTTGGCCGACTTGCAGGAGCTCGTGACATCCAGAAAAAGCATCGTCAGCGGGAAGTAAAAATGCTCCAGCTCGAGCTGAAGAACTCGACGGTCTTATTATTATGGCGCCGTCTATTGGGCACATCGTGCAGCATCATGGTGCCAAGCTGCCGAATGTCAGTCCGCATCATGTTCGAAGCCGGAATAACATATTTCTCCACGCCTCGGCGTTCAAGGCAACCGCTGATCCACGTATCGTCCATGTAAAACGCGCCCTCAGGCGCAGTTGAATAGTTCCAAAGCGAGGAATCAAAGAAACGGGGTTGAATCAAGTAACTTCTGCATCCAGTCATCACGGTGACGCGCTGTGGAGTCTGAACAGCGTAGATAAGTTTGGAGTGGCTCCAGTTCAGGCTGCGGGGGATCGGACGCGAAAGCTCCGCGAAAATCTTGCGAGTCATTCGTTGCATTCGCGAGTTTAGCACGGATGTGCAGGAGCTCCTGGCGTCGAGGCGAATCATATCAATCTGAAACAAAAGGTTTTAAAAAAACGCCAGGCAAGCTGGTTGAGTGACACCAAAGCGATAGTAACTGAATTCGTGAAATATGCGATTTGTCGGATCGCTGCTCAGGCAATTATTCTTTCAGTTCCGGGCGCATGGCCTGCCAGTGGAAATGCAAATTGCGCTACCATTCAAATCGTCCAAACCACTTGCGCTCAGGGA
Source organism: Verrucomicrobiota bacterium (assembly GCA_003219355.1). Taxonomy (GTDB): domain Bacteria; phylum Verrucomicrobiota; class Verrucomicrobiia; order Chthoniobacterales; family UBA10450; genus Udaeobacter. Next base: position 9,198 of record QHOQ01000105.1, on the reverse strand, counting down.
ACGCTATCTTAAAATTGCTCCCTTGAGCACGGAATCTTCCATCGTAACCACTGTCGCTGAACTATCTGCGACACCAATTCGGACGCAAGCCCGGCAGCAAAAGCCCACTTTTCGCATTCGACCGACAACAGGCTGGGCAGCGCTTAACGTTCGCGAACTTTGGAAGTATCGCGACCTACTCTGGATTTTGGTAGAGCGCGACACGAAACTTCTCTACAAACAAACTGCGCTTGGGGTTGCTTGGGTGGTGATGCAGCCCCTCATCGCAGCAATAATTTTCACAGTAGTCTTCGGCCGAGTGGCGAGGCTTCCAAGCGACGGCGCGCCCTACCTGTTGTTTGTCTTCTGCGGTTTGACTGTCTGGACATATTTCTCGCAAGCGCTGCAACACGCGGGGAACAGTCTCGTCCGTAACGCCCAGCTTGTTTCCAAAGTTTACTTTCCTAAGTTACTTCTCCCCCTCGCCCAGACCCTTCGTGGGGTCGTCGATTTCACGGTTACACTGGTCGTGCTTTTGGTATTAATGGCGATTTATCGAGTCCCGCCCACATTTCGACTGGCCGTATTACCTGTCTTTCTGTTTTTCATGACTCTGACCGCAACTGGCGTAGCCCTATGGTTTTCCGCGCTCAGCGTTAAATACCGTGATTGCACACACGCTTTGCAATATTTCATTCAAGTTTGGATGTACGCAAGTCCAGTCGTGTACCCAATAAGCATGATTCCTGAACAATGGCGGCCGTTGTTCGCCTTGAATCCCGCTGTCGGATTCATTGAAGGTTTTCGGTGGGCAGTGCTGGGCCACAGCGTTCTGAACCCTAATCTCCTCTGCATCACGATCGTAATGTCCTTAGTTGCCTTGTTCAGCGGCGCGTTTTTCTTTCGCCGCGCCGAACGTGGCTTCGCCGACATCATTTAGTCTTTGGATTATTTCGCGAAATGTCGGACGTCGCCATCGCTGTCAAAAACTTAAGCAAGTCTTTCAAGATCGCGCATCAACGGGACGGACTGCCGGGATACAGGACACTGCGTGATGATCTAATTGGTTTACCGCAGCGAATGCTGGCGCGATGGAAGAGAAACGGCCAACTTACATCCGAAACGTTCTGGGCGCTTAAGGACATTTCGTTCGAAGTTAAGAAGGGCGAAGTAGTCGGCATTATCGGACGCAACGGAACAGGCAAGAGCACTTTGCTAAAGATTCTAAGTCGTATCACTGAGCCGACATCCGGCGGCGCAGACATTTACGGACGCGTTGGAGCGCTTCTCGAAGTCGGGACCGGTTTTCATCCGGAGCTAACCGGCCGCGAAAACATTTTTATGAACGGCGCGATCCTCGGCATGAAGCGCGTCGAGATTCGACGAAAGTTTACCGAAATCGTTGCCTTCGCCGGGATTGATAAGTTCCTGGACACGCCGGTAAAGAGGTATTCCACCGGAATGTATGTGCGGCTCGCTTTCGCCGTCGCCGCGCACCTCGATCCGGAAATTCTCCTCGTCGACGAAGTTCTGGCTGTGGGCGACACCGAGTTTCAACAAAAATGTTTAGGCAAGATGCGCGACGTGTCGGCGGCTGGCAGAACCGTTATTTTTATCAGCCATTCAATGGAAGTAGTCTCGCGACTCTGCCCTCGCGCGATTTGGTTGCACGAGGGGCAATTAATCTCGGATGGCCCTTCGGACGCTGTTATTGCCAAATATTCCGACGCCGGCGACCGTTCGGCGATTCAAACTTGAAAGACCGCCTGCGAAGGAAACGGGAGAGGAAATAAGATAAGTCCCCGCACTTGGAAGCCGGAACGAAGGCACTCCACAGGGCGCGGCGCTCGTTTTTGGAGTAATCGAGGAATCCCATCCACCACTCTGGATGAACGTTCCCCCAGTGGCGCCACTGGCTCTTGAAAACGTCCTTGTATGCCTTGCCACGCTGGGATTTCGTTTTTGTTGCCGAATATTCACGCGAACATGACAGCAGTTTATCGATGCGAACGATAAGCCCTTTGTTAGCAGCAATGCGTTGCCAGTATTCATAATCCATCGCCGTCTGGAAATCCTCGTCAAAGAGCCCTATGCGATCCATGATGCGCCGGCACCAGAAAGCGGCCGGCTGGCAGATGGTACAGCGGCCCTTGAACTCCTCGAGTTGAAACTCGCGCGTATCGTATTCGCGGATAATATCGCCATGTTCATCGATATAGTTGGCTCGCCCGTAGAATAAATCCACACTAGGCTGACGTCTCCACTCATCGACAATGGTTGAGACCGCCCCTGGCAGGAGCAGATCATCACTGTTGAGAAAAGCGAGGATACTTCCCCTTGCAAGTTGTAGACCAGAATTGATTGCGCTGGTTTGCCCGCCGTCCGGCTCGCTCTTCCAAAAAAAACGCCCATCGTAACTTTTCAATATCTCCCGCGATTCATCGGTCGAACCGCCGTCCAGAACAAAATACTCGATCTGCCGGTAATCCTGAGTAAGCACGCTCTCGATGCACTGCCGCAGAAACCGGCCTTGTTGGTAGGAGGGTGTGACGATGCTCACCAGCGGCGGATCAAGGACGGCGATTTCTCGCAGCCTGGGGGCCTCTCGCCGCGCAGGAGTTTCGCGGAGCCCGTCAAGAAGCTCGGCCGCGGAATCGAGATAGTTGAAACGATGCGACTGAGCCTGCCCCTTCGACACGGTGGTGGCGTCCCAGGGTGCATTTTTCCAGACGTCTTCCACCACACGCGCGATCGACTCAACTTCCTGCGGATCAAAATAACGGGCCCTGTCCCCCCCGACCTCGGGCAGGCTGCAAACGCTGCTGCAAGCAACCGGCACGCCGACGACCAGCGCTTCAGCCACGGGAATTCCGAAACCTTCAAACAGCGATGGAAAAAGCAGACAGGCGGCCCCGCTGACGAGCGCATGGAGTTCTTCGTCCTCAACGTAACCAAGCATCCAAAGCCATCCTTCGCCTTTTGCCCGCTCGAGCTGTTCTATTAACGCCCCTTCCGCAGAGGAAGCACTTCCGACGAGTACGAGCGGTATTGCCACTCCGCGTCGGCGTACGCGCAGGAGCGCATCGAGAAGCTTTTTATGATTCTTATGCGGCCAGAAGTTACTGGGAAAAATCGCATAACGCGGAGGGAGCCCGAATTTCCTTTTCGCCCTGTCGATTGCCTCCGGCGAGGCGCTTCCGGAAAGAAACTGCGGACTGGGAGAGGGATACACCACTTTTATTCGCCGCTCGTCGCAGCCGTAAGTCCGCGCGAGATCTTGCCTTGCGAATTTCGAGAGCGCAAAAACCAGGTCCGCCGATCCGATCGCAGTGGCGAATGCGAAGTCGCGTCGCGACCGCTCGGCCGGCTCAAAGAAATACGGATACGCCAGATGTTGAAGATCGGGAAGGCAGGAGGCGACCTTGAAGGCGCGGTCTGCATCATAGATATCGAGCGTATCGGGATACCAATAAACGACCCAATCGGGCCTGATTTCCTCGATGGCCCTGCGCTCGTTGGCTGCCCAGATAGTATTTTGCGGGCCGGGAAGATACTGGCGCGCCATATTGTCTGGCAGGGAGGCGCCAATCTCTTGAAAATTAAGGGGCGTCAGACCAACGTGGATCGAAAGCTCTGGATTTCTGGCGAGTGCGCCCGCGAGGCCAAGGAAATATCCAACGATCCCTCCGCTGGATTGGGCCTGCAAAATCCGCGCGCTAAAATAGATTACCAATTGCCCACCTCGGATTCTTAGTTGCTTACAGGGAAACCGTCGCTTCTTCCAGCGAGCATGCGCAATCCCTCGCCAGCGCAACCCCACAATTCAAGGACCTTTTTTTCGGCTTCTTTGGGAAACAGCTTGCTGATTTCAGCATCGGTCATGAGCTCGTGAATCAAGCGCATCAGTTCGCAAAGGACCCCGGGGGTCAGTTGCGAATTCGAATATTGGGCGGCGAGTCTCTGAATTTCCATGAAACGCAGCCAACCGCCCGTCGCAGTCTTTGTGCTCGGGTATTCGCGGACGCAAGCGACAGGGAAAGGGACCCAATCGGGATCGCCAAGAGTAAGGAGCCGAAACCAAATCTCGGAATCCAGGACGTAATGCAAGTCTCTATCGAGCTGCCCGCCCGCCTTTTGCAGCGCTTCGCGCCGAATAAAAGTGGCAGGTTGCAGGATGTAATTGAGTCCCGCGACGAACGCACGTCGGTTGAAACGGAAGTTATCCGGATAAAACGGACGCCGCGCCTTGCCCGCTTGATCGGTCCGGAACCCGATACCCATGTGAAAGGGGGCAGCTGGGTTCTTTTTGCATGCGTTCTCCATGTGCTGAAAGGCGCCAGGCTCATAAAAATCATCGGTGTTCAACCACGCAACGAGGCTGCCGCGCGCGAGACGCAAACCCTTATTGATTGCGTCCGCCTGCCCTTCGTCCGGCTCGGAAATAAAGTGCGCGCACCGGCTGCGGAAAGGCTCAACTGCCGCAAGTGTCTCCGGGTCGGACTGGCCGTCCACAAAAATGACCTCGTAGCTCGCACCTTTTTGAGCGAAGATGCTTGCGAGACATTCCGAGACAAACTCGGGAGGCTGGTTATAACTGGGCACCACAATCGAGATCGCGGGCTGCATGATAATCCCTATTTCCTTTCCAAATCCGCCGCGATATTGTCCCGGCTCTCGGAATCACATCGCTTTTGCAGGTCTTTGAAGAGGGCATCCATTTTCAGCAGTGCCTGCAACCTTGCCTCGCGGTCGGCGTCGATCTCCTCATAACGCCGGGCCAGCTCCTTGTATTGAGCGTTCGCATCCAGCAGCGCAGCGTTCGCATTCAGCAGCGCCTGGACGATGCGCCCCTCGGGCCGGCGCAGCAGAACTTCGGTACCTTCCTGTTCGGTGTGGGGAGACAATTCGCGCGCGCTCACGACAGCAAACATGTCGTAATGGTCGAAAATAGCCGGTTCAAAATAAAGAAAAGGCGCTCCCAGCTCGGAGAATAATCGGACGAGGGACTGGCGGCTGAAAATGTACAGATGCTCGGCCGGCCTGAGCATCTCGAGAAAACGATCCTTATTTCGCACGATTTCCTCGTACGTGCGGCCAACGGGAAAACAAGGCGTTTGAACGATCATGAAGCCGTCCGGCTTTAGCAGTTCCATGCAGCGTCGCATTGTGGTACGGGGATCGGGCAGATGCTCGAGAACGTCGAAATGCAGGATCAGATCCAGGCTGCGCCGCTCGAGATCCTGCTTTTCGATCGTGCCTGTAAGCACGGGGGCGCCAAACGCAGATTTTGCGTATTCCACCAGCCAGGGACTCAGTTCCAAGCCCGCTGCATCGAAACCGGCCCAACACATCAGAGCAACGAATCCTCCGTGGCCGCATCCCAATTCGAGGGTCCGCGCCGGCGGCAGGCGGTATTTGAGCACAGTTCTCATCCAATGCATACAGCGCTCGTTCAGATCGTTGCGCGCCCGCTCCGCCAAGCTTGGATACCCGTCCTGGACTACGAACGATTCGTAGTAGCGGCGCCCATAAAAATCGCTGGCATCGTCGATTACGTCGAATTGCTCCGCCGGCGGCCAGTTCTTGATTACGAGGGTCTGGCAGTTTTCGCAACAGAAGTATTCAGGTGAAAAATCGGTCAGATCGGTCTGTCCGCACCAGCAGGGATGAGTGGAATTCATCGTCGAGAAATATGTGGCCAAAACCGGCTTGACCGCGAGGTCCGCTCGCCGAGCGCCTCTTCGCGGTTAAGCGTAACCACTGAGCCACGCGAATCTGGCATGCCTCCCGGCAAGCGTCAAGCGTCTCGAGGATGCAGGGCCGTTTATTGGTTGTCCGTTTGTCGACACAAGACCGGCTCTGCGCGCATGTAACGAATCTGCGAGTTCAAACACGGATCCATTATCCTATGGCGTTCATCAACAACCTGCATAGAGAAACTGGAGACGGATTTCGTCGGGATTGCGAAACGCCGAGATTGACCGACTCGTTTCCAGAACGTAATCTTTTGCAGCATAAGGGAGCGGATCGGGCATCGTAGAATCGGGAGATTAGGACATTTCTATTCGTGGTGCCGGTAATTACGGGAACGAACTTCTGATTTTTCCATTTTCATCGCTAAAGGAACTCGATAGTTATGTTTCGGCGTATAGCTCTGCTCAAAAGCCTTCGGGTCAGCCCATCTAACCACGTCGCGCGGCAAGTTAATGAGCCATGTATCCGAGGGGTTTCGAGTGTGACTAAAGAACGAAGAAAGGCGGATCGAGCGTCCAGTTTCTCATCACTTCGTCGACAACGCGATGATGGCCACGATTTGTTCCCCGCTCGCGCGCCCTCTCGACGCTCGAACACGCTCTCAAACAGAGGATTTTGTCGAAGTAAGCAGTCGAATCCTTAGAGCGAGTTAGCTCCCAAGAAAATTAGTTCAGATGGGTAGACCGCTAGTCTCAATTCTCTTACCGTCTCTCAACGCTTATCAGTTTCTCCACGCACGCATCGAGTCTCTTCTAACCCAATCGTTCTCCAATTGGGAGGCGATCGTCCTCGATAGCCATTCCAGCGATGGTAGTTGGGAGTTTTTTAAATCGATCGCATCCACTGATTCCCGTTTTCGGCTCTACCAGGTTCCACGGGATGGGCTTTACGCCGCACTTAACCGGGGCACGCAGCTCGCAAGTGGCGAATTCCTGCACATTGCCACTTGCGACGACACAATGGCTCCGGAGTTTCTCACTGATATGCTAAAGGCATACGCCCAATGTCCTGGGGCAGGCATTGCTGTATGCGACTTATTGTTTATCGATCGCAACGGAGATGAGCTTTCGCCAGCGGATTTGATTGGCCATTTGACGGTGCGCGCGACTAAGGATTTGTTGAGTTTGGATACCGTTCGCACTTCTGTCCCGGGAGAAATATGCCGTCATCTCAATTACCGGCCTGCCCCTCACGATTGCCTGCTGCACTTTGCCGGACGCAGTGTTTATTGTTCTCTAACGCAACTGGTTGTTCGCATGTCGTCCGTAAAAGCGGTGGCACCGTTTGAAACCAAGATAGGTTCTATTGCTGACTACGAGTGGTTGCTTCGTCTCACCGCTCACGCCGGTTCGGTGCATTTGCCAAGAAAACTGGCAATGTGGCGCTATCATGGAAATCAGCTCAGCCTCCATCGAGATGATTCGCGCCTGGGTTCCATGAGGGTGATGGGCAAGCGCACCCTGCGGGGAATTTGCGAGCGCCAGCCGCGCCTGTTGACTCGGAATGACTGCGAGGCACTCCTGTTACCTTACAAAATTCTAATGGCGCGTTCGGCGATTGGCCGCGTTTATCGCTGGTTTGAAGCCGCCATTAGACTCTTGTGGATGGTTTTTGACAGGCCTGCCGCCACCGCGGTTGAATAAGGTAACTCCCACAGCCTGTCATTACAGCGGCACGCTTGGGGCTCCGAAGGTTCATACCAAATATAATTTTGCAATGGCGGCGCCAGTCTCGGCTACGCGCGATGGGCCCGCCACGGAAGCAAAGCGCGGCATTGGGCAATTGCGCGCTGTAGTGAAGGTGCAGCGCGACCGAATCATCGCGAGTTATGTCCCCAGCGCGCCGCGCCGCCGGGTTTCCGCCTGTCGCGCGCACGACGACGTTCAGGCTCCTGGAACGGCGGGAACTGAGGCGTGCCGCGGCACGGGTTGCAAATGCTTGAGAAAGCTTCTCGATGTAATCCGAACACGGCTACTTACTTCACGGCTTCGCAGGACGGGCCGTGTGCTAGTGCTGAAGAAACGTGCTACGTAGACGAGGGACCCAATAAATGAAGCGAGCTGAGCGCTGATCAACCAGACATGATGAGCGCTGATCAACGAGACATGACCAGCGCGAGCGATGAACAAATCAGGTCGGCCACGAATGGCAAAACCGCAGCCAAGATTGAAAAGGAGTTGCAAATGTTCGAGAAGCCTCTCGATGTAATCCGACCACAAACGAAACTTTCTGGCTCGCGCTTCTACACATAATCGTGCATAAGTTGCCTGATCTCTGAGCAATTTTTTAATTCCGGCGGCAATCGCATGCTCACTTGTTTGATCGACAATCAAACATCCACCACCGCGGGCAACTTCTCCAAGCGCGCCGTTTCCGCCACAGACGCACGGTTTGCCATGCCAAAGACTCTCGAGAATCGGAAGACCGAACCCCTCCATGAGGGAAGGATAAACGGTAAACAAGCATTCTCGATAGGCCTGATGGAGCGTGCGATCGTCCACATGTTTAAGCCAGCGAATAGGTCGCCCGAGTGACTGGAGCCGCCAGGCTTCAAGCGCCACTCTCCTTCCCCAGTTCGTGCTCGAACCAATGAGTTGAAGTTCGAATTTGACGCCGCTGTCCCATAGTTCTTTGGCCGCATCAAAGAGTCGTATGTGGTTCTTGCGCACATTAAAGGAGGATACGTAGAGGATAACTGGCCGCGCGCTATGCGCGGCGGAGCGTTCATTCTCATCAAATTCCAACGGCCAATGCGCCACGAAGGTTTCTACTCGGGCAGTCACGTCATTTCGCTTCCAGAATTCAAAGAGATCGGCGCGTGATTGGTTTGAAACGCAGATCACGAGATCAAACGCTGCGAGCGACTTGATGTAATTCCGAAACTTTTTCATTCGACGCTCCGATAAAAAGGACAATCGCAGGTCCGCAGCATCGTGGAAGATCGCGACAGACCGCGCTCCGGTTCGTCGTGCCATTTCCGGCAACTTCTGCATTCGGCGATCAGTAAACGTGGCCGGCACGAAAAGTACATCGTCATCTTGCAATAGGGTAAACATGTCGACGCTGCCGTTGCGGAGCAGACGCAGGAATTCGTGCGGCAAATCTTCCCTTGCATGAGGATGGCTTATCGGACGATTGTAACGCCGAAACGGCGTTCTCAGGTACTCCATTTCGCGTGAGTCGAGGCGCTGATAAAAATTACCCAGCCTGTTCCAGCAGAAAGGTGTAACCGGGACCCGTGCCGCCAGCTCTGCGAAAAGCTGGCGAGTCATGCGCTGTATACCGCTATTTCGGACAGACTGGCACGAGCTCGTGACGTCAATCAAGATGTTCATTCACTTATTGAGAAGATGCGTTCTTATCGAATTACCCCTTATAGCACGCGATCATAGCAAGCGAGACCCTCACGCCACTTCAGGCCCAGAAGAAATTTCTCGCAGCATACTTCTCACTTCGAGTGAGTCC
>QHOQ01000104.1:10465-21373 GCA_003219355.1 Verrucomicrobiota bacterium | reverse complement strand
GCACCGGTTGCTCGACAGTTTTGCGCCGTCTGCGCTCAGTCGGTTCAACCGGCTCGTTCTGCATCGTGAAATCGCGGTCGCGTCCAGGCAGGCTGTATTCGTAGGGGCCGCGATAAGCGATGGGCGTGGTAACGAAATTTCCGTGGGGGGGCGGCGAAGGTGCAGTCCATTCCAGGGTGGTCGCTTCCCATGGGTTGTCGTTCACCTTTTTCCCGTGCCTGATGCTCCAGAAGAAATTGATGATGAAGGGGATTTGCGCCAAACCCATGGTCCAGGCCGCCCATGAGATCGGCGTGTTCCATTGAAATCCGCTCAGCCCCCAAATGTGTTCACCGGAAACGTTCCAGCCCTGCCCGCCGTCGTACCAACGCCGATGCATACCGGCCATGCCCTGCAAAAACATCGGCAGAAAAATTGCGTTCATGCAAATCAGCGTCGGCCAGAAATGCACCTTCCCCCAGAACTCGTTCATCGCTCGACCGGTCGCTTTCGGAAACCAATAATAGATCCCCGCAAACAACGCGAAGATCGTCCCCGGTGCGACGATATAATGAAAATGCGCGATCACGTAGTAAGTGTCGTGCAAGTAAAGATCAGCTGAATTAAACGCGAGGGGGATGCCGGTGAGGCCGCCGATCCCAAACATCGGCAGGAACGCGGTCGTGAAAAGCATTGGCACGTTGAACCGGATCGAGCCGCCCCAAAGTGAAATGAAAAACGCGCTTAAGATGATCACCGATGGGATCGAGATGATGAGCGTCGTCGTCTGGAAAAACGCGCTTACTGCCGTGCCCATTCCGGTGAGCCACATGTGATGCGCCCAGACGATGAACGACAAAAAGCCGATCGTGAGCACGGAAAAAACAAGTGATTTATAACCCCAGAGCGGTTTGCGAGAATTGTTCGCCAGAATTTCAGCGACAATGCCCATGCCCGGCAGAATGAGCACGTAAACTTCGGGATGCGCGAGGAACCAGAAAAGGTGTTGCCACAAAAGCGGGCTGCCACCGCCACTGATGTGCATCGCTGCGCCATTCACCACCAGACCTGCCGGCATGAAAAAGCTGGTCGCCGCCACACGATCCATCAGTTGCATAATGATACCTGCCTCCAACGGAGGAAACGCCAGTAAGAGCAGGAACGCGGTGACAAATTGCGCCCAGACAAAAAATGGCAACCGCATCCAAGTCAGTCCCTTGGCGCGCAACTGGATGATCGTCGCGATGAAATTAATCGCGCCGAGCAACGAGGACGTGATTAGAAAAATAAAACCAATGAGCCAGAGTGTCTGCCCGTTGAAAATCGGATTATGTCCGGGGCCTGTATCGGCAATCCCGGCTAGCGGCACGTAGGAAGTCCAGCCACTCTTGGCCGCGCCGCCGGGAACGAAGAAACTTGTCAGCATGATAATGCCCCCGACAAAAACGGCCCAGTAGCTTGCCATGTTTACTTTCGGGAAGGCCATGTCCGGCGCGCCGATTTGCAGCGGCACGACGAAATTGCCAAACGCGGCGAACGCCAGTGGCACAATCCCGAGAAAGACCATGATCGTGCCGTGCATCGCGCCTAACGTGTTGTAAAAGTCAGGCGTCATTTTCCCGTCCGGCATCGACCCCGCCCCGAAAATGTACGGAATCCATTTGCCGATGACCGGCAGTGCCTGGCCAGGATAGGCCAATTGCCACCGCATCAGCATCATCAAGGAAAAACCGAAGAAGAGGAAGATTAGCCCGGTGAATCCATACTGGATGCCGATCACCTTGTGATCGGTGGAGAAAACATATTTTCGCCACCACCCCAGTTCGTGATGCTCGTGGCCGGCCTCATGCTGATGTGGACGGGGATGCGTCTCGAGAGAAGTGGAAGCGTCCATTCAGGAAAAGTTACCGCTTCAATATCTAAAGAGAAGCGTGATTTGCAAAGCGTGAAATTTGGGAAAACAGCTGTTAATCTTGCTGCAGATCGACAAGGCGCGGAAGCACGTTGGAATTGCATGCCCGGCGCTCGACCTCGGTCACCTCTCGTTCGCGCGCGTTGCGTGCTCGCCCCACCACTTCGATAACCGGCCTGCTGGAACCGCAGGGATTGCTTCGCCGGCCTCGGCATAATGCGATGTATCGTTGAACAGCGTGAGCCGCGCACGTGTCGCGTTCTTAAAATCGACAATGTTCAGCGCGGCCGGTTTTTGATCGAGATTGTCTCGGTAACGTCGCGGATCAAATCCAAGGAGCGAGCTCAGCAGAAGTCGGATTGTTGCCTTGTGCGATACCACTAAAATATTCTTTCCGGGATGTTCGCGCACTAATTCGATCAATGCCGGCAACGCACGCGCCGTCACGGCCAGTCCGCTTTCGCCGCCCACGGGCGCAAATGTGTACGGGTCCTTCTCCCACTCCGCAGCTTCCTCCGGAAATTTTTCCTCTACTTCGCGCCGGGTCATCTGTTCCCAGCGTCCGTGGGAAATTTCCCGAAAGCCGTCGCGCGTCTGCACTTCGAGTTTGTGCGGTGCGGCCAGGATTTGCGCCGTCTCAACCGTGCGTCCGAGTGGCGAAGCATAGACCGCAGCGATTTTCTCCCGGCTTAAACGCTGTGCCAACCGTCGTGTTTGCTCGCGTCCTTCATCGGAAAGCGCCACGTCGGTCGCCCCGGCAAATCGATCTTCCGCGCTCACGACGGTGGCGCCATGGCGAACCATGAAAACTCGCGTTGCGGTTGACGGCATACGACCACCCTCGTCATGATGTAAATTCCGCCAAAAGGCAATTCTCGCTTTTACTCGTTCAAGGATCTTAGGGCTCCCGTAAATCCCCTGAAAATCAAAATCCATCGGGAAACGGACGACCCCTTTGTCGGAATGCTTCCTTTGCAGCTACATTCGCGAGGTGGAGAGGAGCTCAAAGCAACGCGCAATTATCCATCTCGACATGGATTGCTTTTACGCGGCAATCGAGGTCCGCGACCGCCCGTCATTGCGCGGCAAACCGGTTGGGGTAGGCGGCGCTCGCGATCGCCGGGGTGTTTTGACGACGTGTAATTATGAAGCCCGCAAGTTCGGCGTGCGCTCGGCCATGCCGACGTTCATGGCGTTGCAACGCTGCCCGAATTTGATCGTATTGCCGACCCGGTTCGATGTTTACCGGCGCGACGCTGCCATCATCCGCGGAATCCTACACCGGTTCACGTCGTTGATTGAACCACTCTCGCTCGACGAAGCTTATCTCGATGTAACCGCCCATCCCGGCGCACCGGGGCCACTGGCACAGGTGATCCGCGGCACGATTTTTCGGAAAACAAAACTGACATCATCGGCGGGAATAGGCCCGAACAAACTCATCGCGAAGATCGCGAGCGACATAAATAAGCCGAACGGCCAATTCGAAGTCACACCGGAACAGGTGCCGGCCTTCATGGAGAAATTGCCCGTCCGCAAAATCTGGGGAATCGGCGAAAAAACTGAGAAAAAACTGGAAGAGCTCGGCGTGAAAACTTGTGGCGAACTACAGCGCTTCTCGCGGCCGGAACTTGTCGATCTCTTCGGCAAATTCGGAGTCGAGCTCTACGATCTTTGCCGCGGCATCGATCATCGGCCAGTCGAGCCGGATCGTCCGCGCAAATCACTCAGCACAGAGGAAACGTTCACTGTCGATCTGGCCACGCTGGAGCAATGTGAAGAGAAATTGGAAGAACTCTTCCAGGAATTGATGGGTGATCTGGCCCAAAAGGAATCGACCCGAGCGATCACGAAAATTTTTGTGAAACTGAAGTTCAACGACTTTACCCGCACGACTGCCGAGCGCGCCGGGCTTGCGCCGAGTTTGCCAGATTTCCGGTCTCTTCTCGATGAAGCATTCGCTCGCACTGGCAAGCCAGTGCGCCTCATCGGCGTCGGGGTTCGCTTCGCCGAGACGTCGCCGGAAAGCGCACAGATCGATTTACTGTAACCACTGCTCTTCTTCGGCAGAAAATCCAGTCATCGGGTGTGTCGATATAAGCCCTGGCCACATTTCCTCATTCTAGGCAGTTGCGCGCCAATCGCTGTACCACTTGGCTTTGGAACGCGCATCGCGGCCGTCAACACTTCATTGTGCGCGCGGAATCCGGCAATTCGGGATTGACACGAGAGGCGCCGGACATATAGCAATTTCGCAGAAATAGAGTTGAAGTCGGAAATTCCAGCTAAGGAGAAGTATTATGTTCGCTGTCATTCGTCACTACCACTTTAATCCGAAGGACAGCGCAGAGATCGACCGCCGGGTACGTGAGGAATTCGTGCCCATCGTGAAGAAGGCGAAGGGGTTTGTGCGCTATTATTGGCTCGATACTGGTAAGGGCGAGGCCGCGTCCGTCGGCGTATTTAAGGACAAAGCCGGTGCCGATGAGTCGGTGCACCTAGCCGCGGACTACGTACAAAAGCATTTGTCTAAACTTCTCACTCAGAAACCCGAGATTATCGAAGGGCCGATCAAAGCTCACGATTGAGCGCTGACAATCTCAGCAAATCCGGTTGGAGCTGTCGGAAAGTCATCTGGTTATTCGTCGCAGAGCTTCCGCTGTGGCCGCAGCTGACGCCCGCCCAAGGCGACACACCGGCCGTCGCTGTTTATGCGCCAAGACCCACCTATCCGTTCGAAGCTCGTGCAAGGCATCTACAGGGATCGGGGACTGAAATCGTAACCGTCGATCCAGCGACGGGCAATGTGATCAATGTCGTGATGGCAATGAGCACAGGTAGTGGAATGCTCGATGATGCGGCGCTCTCCGCCTTTCGTCACTGGCGATTCAAACCTGGCACGGTGAGCAAGCTAAGAATTCCGATCACCTTCACCCTGTCGCGCGGAGGTGGTTCAATTGTTCGCGTAGAGAAGGCGCTGCCGATGGATCAAGTCTTGGCGCCGTTCCTGGGAAAAGAGAACGTGATCAACGCGCCTATCCCGGTTTATCCATCATCGCCGCCTTGGACATCGAAAGAAGGCCGCGGCGTCTATGAGTTACACGTGAACAAGGCTGGCGCGGTTACCGAGGTCAAAATTTTGAAGTCTTCAGGAGATCCGACAAGCCACCTATGCCGGCGGCGATCAGAATCGTGGCGCTCCAGATCCATGGACCATAAGAACGTGTTCGTCTCCGCATCTAACGAGAACAAGATCAGCCACCGCTGGCGAGAGCGAGCATATAATCAGAGTTTAGACATCGGAAATCAGAAATCAGTTTCGCATTACGGCGGCCAGCGGTTGGCTGCATCGCCTGGTTAGACCCGGCGGATTTTTCTGATCAGTGTTTAGCCAGGAAATTGGCAGTTTCGTCTCCGCATCTAACGAGAACAAGATCAGCCACCGCTGGCGAGAGCGAGCATATAATCAGAGTTTAGACATCGGAAATCAGAAATCAGTTTCGCATTACGGCGGCCAGCGGTTGGCTGCATCGCCTGGTTAGACCCGGCGGATTTTTCTGATCAGTGTTTAGCCAGGAAATTGGCAGTTGCTTCTCCGCATCTTTCTGGATCCTCAATCCACATATCATGAGTCGCGCCGGGGATGATGACCTCTTCCGCGTTAGGCAGCAGATGATTCAACGCGCCGTTGATCATTCGCAGCGGAGCCAGAGTTTTCTCGCCCGTAAGCAACAATATCGGAAGCTTGAGGCTTCTTACAGCGTCGCGGCTCAGCATGGGGAACGCATCTCGCGAGGTGGTGAGAGCCTTCCATTCCCGGATGTTGTCCATGAGGGACTGCCTGAACTCCGCTGGCACCTGATCGTACGACCCTTTGCCGGCGAAATAATCGCATGTGATTCGCAGCGCCGTCTCCGGATTGTCTCGTCGGAATGCTTCCCCCGCGGGTCTCCACATCGTCTCCATAAATTTGTCCAGTTCGGCCTGTCCTCCCGGAATTTCGGGCAGCCATCCCAAAATGGGCGGCTCCGCCAGCGTCAAACTGCGCACCCGCTCGGGATGTTCCGTCGCAAAGAACAGCGCCGTGAGGGCGCCATAGGAGTAGCCGACGATATGGACGCGTTCCAGTTTGAGCGCGTCGAGCAATGCGGCGAGGTCCCGAGCTTCAACAATCGCTGAGTGATCGGGCGGAATCTCGGCGTCGGTATTGGGATAGTTGTAGCGCCTGCTATAGGCGATCACCCGGTAATGGCTGCTGATACGTTCGATCTGCGGGTTCCACTCGCGATAGTCGCCGAGCCCGCCGTGAATCAGAACCACCGGAATGCCCCTACCTTTCTCGAGGTAATGAAGCTCCACTCCATTGACGCGAACATTCTTTATCAAATCCGAGAATCGCTCTCCGTCGTCTTGTTGCGCGACCAGTCTTGCCGATAGAAGCAGAAGCAAGAAGAGAGAGCCCATTAGTTGGCGCGTATGTAACTTTATGCTCATCATGACTGCATCTCGCGGCCGATAGGTCTAGGTCTAACGAGATGGAGCTAAGCCGCCGCTGGCGGGAGCGAGCTTCGCTTTTAGTTCATCCTTCATAATTCATCCTTCGGCCTTTCAGTACAGCGGCCAGTGGTTGGCTCCAGCGATTGGTTAGGCATTTGATGTGACTGCTTATTGGCGCGTAGTCTGGGACGAGTAATGGTTGGCAACCAACCGCCAGCGCCCTTGCTGCTTTACCCACACCCTGGTAAAGCGAGTGTCGCGAGGGACAGTTTGGCCTTTGTCTTGCCCATTCATTATTGAGCGGCCAGTCTCCACAGCCGTGTTTCCATAGACGCGCACTTGAACGTCATCGGTAGTGATAGATTGAAATTTCAAATCACCTGACGTGAAATCTAAAATCACCTGCGGCTTGGTTCTCACTCTGCCACTTGGCCCTACGCCTATGAAATCAGCAGCGTAGATGCGATCAAGGGCCGTCGCATCAGCATGAATCTGTGCTTGAATGCGTTCGTTATCCAGTTTCCTGATGACCTCCTCGACACTTGTTTGGTGACTGCCCCTCACGCTCTGCTTTTGCCCTTCGCCCATAGGGGCCACTGTAAGGACGAGGACAGCTATAAAGAGTGCTCGTCTCATATAGAGTTCTCCATAAGCCTAAGTACAATTCGACGAAGGTTTGTTTCGCCTATTTCGCCTTCTCTTTGGGAGGGACTCCGTGTAACAAGAAACCATGGCTTCTCCTTTAGCTGGCGCTTGCGTCAGCAGCAAGCGTGAACTGACGGACGCCCGACGTAGTCGTGACTCCACGGATGAGGCGCAGGCGTTGGCGTCAGTGAAAGCGTGGAATTGTGCCTGGCTCTCCGCGCCGCGCGGCTCGCGAAAGAGGACGTTGTAATCTGCACTGGAGTTAAAGGCGGATTGAGATAAACAAGATCCACACTCGCATCCGGGAACTCGCGTCTGTCGCGCAGTCACTCCAAATTGTCACCGAAGTAGAGGCGGTTCACGCGAATATGTTTATCGTAAAATCATCAGGCGCGCTACTTGCTTTGCTAACCAGATTTCGCGGGCTTCGCGGTCTCCTTCAATTTAACGCCAACTATTTCTCGACAACGATCGTACCCGTCATCTTCGGGTGAACGGAGCAAAAATAGCTATAAGTACCAGGGGCGCCGGCGATGGTGGTGAACTCCTGGTCGGTGTCGAGGGCAGAGGATTTCTTAAATTGCTTCTCAACGCTGACGACCGTGTGCGGTTCGTCGTCGCGATTAATCCAGGTGATCTTTTCGCCAGACTTCACGGTTAAGGTCTGGGGAGTGAAGTGGAAATCCTTAATCACTATTTGGTTCTTTGTAGCAGCGCCTGGGCCGTTTGCATCTTTCATCTCCCCGGCGATTGCGAAAAGGGCTAGGTTAAGAAAACTGATACCGCAAAGTAACGCCGTTCTTTTATTTTTTTGAGTAAGTTTAGTCATAGTTAAGTTGGTCTTGTTGAGGTTGGTCTAGCTGAGGTTTGAATCTACGACGGCAAGAGAGGATCTGCCTTGTAGATATTGAACGCTTGTTAGGCCGAGCATGCTGCGCAGCTTTTCGGCCGGCACTTTCATCGGTCCAGGTGACGGCGCAGTTCCAGGCGCTGGTTGCGGGAAGGCAGTGGACATCGCGCTGTGGAAAGTCACGTTACCTTCCACTTTCTGAAGCACTTGATGGATGTGCCCGTTGAGCACGGTCACAGAGCCGAAGCGCTTCAAGTATCCCAAAGCGCGTTCGCTGTCGTTCGTGCCCCAGCCCCATTCGGGATAGACTGCCCAGAGCGGGATGTGCGCGAACACGACGATCGGCGTGCTCGAACCGAGATCCTTTACGTCGGCTTCAAGCCACTCGAGCTGCTCGTCTCCGAGTTGCCCCAGACCGCCGGTCTGGAGATTCAAGACGTTGACCAGTCCGATGAAATGGACGCCGTTTTTGTTGAAGCTGTACCAGCCAGAGCCTTTGCCTTCGAGGCTCTTCAAATACCGTTCACGGTAGAGCTTTCCACTACCGTCGAGCACATCATGCTCCCCGGGCACATAGAAGACGTCCTTTGTCCGGCAGCTCTTCAGCACTTCATCGAAGGTGTCGAACTCCTCTGGCTTCGAGAGCTGGGAAATGTCTCCCGTATGAATTAGGAACGACGGTGGCGTCGGCATCGCGTTGATGCGATCGAGAGCAATTCTGAAGGTCGCAGTGACATCTTTATTCGCTTCCTTACTGAAGCCGATGTGACTATCGCTGATCTGTAGAAAGCTAAGGTCGGTAGTCGGCAAGGGCTCTCCGGCCTTTGCGATTTGGGCAAGAGTTTTCGATGCGAGAACGCCGCCGCTGATCGTCCAAAGCAGGCCGGTCCCGGCCCATGCCATGCAATGGAGAAAACCGCGGCGATCAATGCCGTCGTCTTCGTGGTCGTGAGAAATGTAGTCAGACATAATATTTAGTTCGGTTGAGTGTTTGTTAGATTGCCTTACATCTGTCCTTACCGATTCGGCGCGCCTTTATTCCCGAAATCTTCAATTCGCGCCGCTCTCAACGCCGCTAACGATCCCGCCCAGATGTCCAGCGAGTGCGATCAGCAAGACCGTGGCAAGTGCAAGAGCGATATAGATGATTCCAGGCATTGATTGTGGGAATCTGCGCTGGCGAACGCGCCACCCACACAGAAGCCAAATCATGCCGCTCGCTGTCAGTGCGAAGACCAGGTGCAAGAGCAAGTTTCCCTTAAGTCGCGCACCTTCCAATTGCCATTGCCAGGCAGTTAATCCGCTGGAAATGGCTACTGGCGCCGTGAGCGCCGCCGCCACAAGATTATAGTATGCGGCCTTCGCCATCGCTGGATTCCTTCTCCAGATCGCGAGGAGATCAAACGCCACACTGAGGATAAAGAGCGCGATCGGAAAATGAATGATTACCGGATGTTGCGCGTGTTTTGCGAGCAGGGCGGCTTTTAGGTCAAACGGATTCATGCAATCCCTAGTAAAACTTGTGTGGATTCTCCAGCCGTTAGTTGGGCGCTATCCGCCTTAGGGTGCCCTTTTCCGTGAGATCCACGTCTCGAATGGTCCGCTGGCCTCCCTTGGTGATAACTTCACTCGTTGTCACTTTGTCCGGAGCTGACTCTCTTGTTTCCGCTTCCTTGCCGTGCGTATTACTTAAAAGCGCTAGAGCAACGAACATGACCAAAGCCAGGGTGCCTGTATTTAAGTGTCTCAGAAACGGAGTGAGTACGGTCACGCACCTGGTAGCGGGCTTGCGATAGGGATCAGGAGAAGCTGACATAATGTGGGTCTTTCTATGTTTTTGGTTTCACTAATGGGCGATTGGTAAATTGCTTTTGCCTATCCATACCGGTTTGTGGCGCTGATATTCCCGTCGCTCTGCGAAAGTAGAATTTGCCGACCCATGCATTCGAGATCAGCGAACTAAGACCGAAGCGGTGTCTCTACCCGGGAAACAGGGCTGGACGCCCGCATCTACCGCGCGCTTAGCGGTTCAATGAGGCGCAACTTGCTCTTCGAGCAGATGCCTAAAGGTCTGCAGGTCGTCCTCGTTAACGTCGGAAACGGCCCAGTAATTGAAGTCAGCCTTAACCCAATGGAATAGATGATAGCCCTGGCGCGATATGGCCTTTGGCATGCTGTTTGCCTCGGAGGTTACCGGCCAGACAAAGAGGTTAATGAAATGCTTGCGCCTTTGGTAAACCAAGGCCGCCACCGTCCGGTTATCGAGATAATCAAGACGGCCACCGACCAAAGGAAATCCTTCGCCGGCAAGGTCGACCACCGGAGGCGCGAAATCGAGCTTTGCGTCCAACCACGGTTTCACGGTGTGCTGGTCGGAAGAAGCGACGTCGGTAAGGTGGTTTGCCATCAGCGAACGCACATGACTGGCGATGAGCTGCGTGGCCAAGAATTGATCGGCTCCAGGTCGTTGCAATCGAGGCAGTAAGTTCCAGCCGATGATCGCAGCCAAAATGATCGCCGCGGCGAGACCCAGCCAATTCCATGGTATCCCGAAAACAAGGGTCTGCGGTGCTGGCTGCCTTCTTCTGAACAACGGTTGAGCATCTTGCGCAACATTTCGCATGGGCCGTTCGACGATCTTTTCTCGCAACGAGGATTGAATTCGCTCACGTAATTCTGCGGACGCCTTGTAATAGGGAGTTGCGTTGCCAACAGCACGAATTAGCGAGCCATGCGTTTTGTATGCTTGATCGCAGTTAGGGCACTCCCGCAGGTGTTGTTCGATTGTCTGGCTGGTAATTGGATCCAGTTCGCCATCCAAATAACCGTCCATCAGTTTGGTAGCTTCTTGGCAGTTCATCTATTTCTCCTTACCGATACGGGCCCCCAAATATTCCCTGAGCTTGGCGCGCGCCCGGGCGAGCCGCGACATAACCGTCCCGGGTGGAATTTGCGCAATGTCGGCTATCTCCTTATAGGAGAGACCTTCCTGGTGTCGCAGAACCAGGATCTCACGGAATTCCGC
>QHOQ01000104.1:9761-10413 GCA_003219355.1 Verrucomicrobiota bacterium | reverse complement strand
ACTCGCAGACTCGTGGCCGGACACGTGTATCTCCTCATCAAAAGGGGTGGTGAGATCAACCACGCGATTTTTTTTTAGCAGCGTGTAGGAGGTGTTTCGGACAATCGTCAGCAACCAGGCCCGGCCATTCGAACCACGAAATCCACCGAACGATTTGAACGCACGCAAATACGCCTCTTGGACCACATCCTGCGCATCCTCATCATTACGAAGCAACCATTTGGCCAAATTGTGCGCGGCATCAAGATGAGGCAGCATCAACGCTTCAAAAGACAATAGGTCCTCTCTCGGAGCGTGATCCTGTTCTTCGCGCTTCTTAACCACGACGAATTTCACAATCTTCGCAGTCGATTCGAAATCTTCAGTCTCGGAAGCATGTTCCGCTTTCAATGGTAAAGCCATAGCGATTTTCAAGAGGTTATTACCGACCCGTTTCCACGCCTCTCAAGTCGCGAAGAATTCCTTGCCACTGAAACCGCAGCGTCCGCGGGCGCCTCAACATCGCGCCTATGTGTAACGCACACCGATAGCTCCGAGAGCCGCAATGCGGCCCCGTCGGCCTGTCGTTGGGCACTCCGCCCGCCAGTGTGGCATCCCAGAGTCCGACTTCGGTCATGGACGTTCTCATTTGTCTAACAGGACTCACTTTGCC
>QHOQ01000104.1:0-9754 GCA_003219355.1 Verrucomicrobiota bacterium | reverse complement strand
GAAAAACTCGCCAGAGCACACGATCAAAAGATCACTTTCTCGGAATATAACTCTGCCGAATTGGTATGAATGAGTGAAGGACACATGCCGTTGAACTGAGACATCGCTATGAATACAATGATCGCCAGTATCCTGAATTTTGCCGGGCCGGACATGATGGTAATCCTCCTCATCGTGTTCCTTCTCTTCGGCGCGAAGAAGCTGCCCGAACTCGCTCGAGGGATGGGTCGAGCGGTAAAGGAGTTCAGCGCAGCCCGAGATGAGATTGAAAAGGAGCTAAGTCAGTCCGGCCCCCGCGGGGTAGCGCAGCCAAAACTAATCGACACGACAAGCGAGCAGATATCCCCTCCCTAATCCCGGCGTTGCAAGAAAGGGAGGAGTCAAATCTGAGCATTGGGGATAGGAAACAAGCACGCATCATTTGTTGAGGATGCAGTGCTCAACCGCTCGGAAAATTCACTCGGTCTCGGTTAAGACAAAAATCCGGTCAGCGGGCTTGTCGCTGCAGCCGCGCTTAATTTTTCAGCCAACCCGATTTCGCGGGCTTCACGTCCTGCTTCGATGGCCTTTTTAAATGCTTTTGCCATGCGAACAGGATCGGAAGCGATTGCGATTGCAGTGTTGACCAGCACCGCATCGGCACCCATCTCCATCGCTTCCGCCGCCTGACTTGGCGCGCCGAGTCCGGCATCGACCACCACCGGCACGGTCGCCTGTTCGATAATGATCTCGATCTGTGGACGCGTTTCGATTCCGCGGTTGCTGCCGATTGGCGAACCGAGCGGCATCACAGTAGCGGTGCCCACGTCCTGCAATCGTTTCGCCAACACCGGATCGGCATTGATGTACGGGAGAACCGTGAATCCTTCCTTCACCAGAATTTCGGCGGCCGCCAGCGTCTCAACCGAATCGGGCAGCAGGTAGCGCGGATCTGGGTGAATCTCAAGCTTGATCCATGTCGGCAAGCCTGCACTTGCGGCCAGCCGCGCCAGGCGCACCGCCTCGGTCGCATTGCGCGCGCCGCTTGTATTCGGCAAAAGAAGGAAACGTTTCGGATCGATAAAATCGACAATGTTCGCGTAGGGGTCGCCTTTGCCGGAAAGATCGACCCGGCGCAGCGCGACCGTCACCAGCTCGGTACCGCTGCCGATCAGCGCGTCGCGCATCAGCTCGTTCGAAGCAAATTTCCCCGTGCCAACGAGCAATCGCGAAGTGAACTCGCGATCGGCAATCTTCAATTTTGAAGGCTTGTCCGCCATTACAAAAACATAAACGAATTTATCGGCACTCGCGAATTCGTAACACGTATATCCCGCCTGTGGCACAGATGGTTGTAGCCGCGATCGCTGATCGCGGTCCGGCGTCAACGACGCCGGCTACAATTTCCGCTGTACGAATTGAACGACTTCGGTCAGTTTCATTTCGTGACTCGATTCGATCTTCGCCGCGAAGATTGCGTCAAAGGAATGTCGCAGCTCCCGAATGCACATGTCGATCTTGTTGTGACGTCGCCGCCTTACAATCTCGGCATTCGCTACGGTAAATTTTCCGACCGGCAAGATCGACAATCGTATCTGCAATGGTCCCGAGAATGGGCCTCACAAGCGCAAAGAATCCTAAAGCCGAGTGGCTCATTTTTCCTCAACATCGGGTCTGCGCCATCGAACCCGATGCTGCCGCATGAAATCGTCATCGCGTTGCGCGATCTGTTTGTTTTGCAGAACACAATTCACTGGATCAAAGCGATCACGATTCAAGATCGAGAAGGCGACGCTCAATCACACGGCCATTTCAAGCCGATCAGCTCCAAGCGATTCCTAAATGACTGCCACGAATATATTTTTCATTTCACGAAGACGGGTCGCGTCGAAATCGATCGGCTTGCGCTCGGTGTTCCGTATCAGGACAAAAGCAACATTTCTCGCTGGCGTCACACGCGCGGGAGCGATCTGCGATGCAGAGGGAATACCTGGTTCATTCCGTACGAGACAATTCAGAACCGAGCGAAGGAACGACCACACCCCGCGACGTTTCCGGTGCAACTGGCCGAATGGTGCATCAAGTTGCACGGAGTGTCGTACGTGCAGACGATGCTTGATCCATTTCTGGGGATCGGAAATTCAGCGATCGCTGCGCAGTACTGCGGCGTGAAAAGGTTTATCGGATTCGAAATCGATAAGACTTATCTGGCAGAAGCGAAACGGCGCCTTTCTTTGTAGGGGAGCAGTCTGCTTCTCACGGGACGCCAACGGCGTCCCCTACAGAAGCGTTCCGTCTTGTGGAGAATTGGATGAAAATTTATCGAGCGATTTGACCAGATTCCCAGGCAACGGACGAACGCGATCGAAAATCCGAGCGGCAAGCGGTTTCGCCGTCGTGTATCCGGCGGCAAACATTTCGAGGCGTGCATCGAGATTGTCTATGTAATGCAGCGCCATCGCTTCTGGCGTTTTCGGGCTGACCGGCGAACCGAATTCGGGTTCGCCATGGTGCGCGCCGATTAAGTGAAGCAGATGCAGACGAACATCCTCCGACGCGGGCACGAGATCTTTCCAAACGCTTGCATTCTCCACGCCGATTTTTCGCCAAAGTGAATTGACCAACTCAAGGCCGATGGAGATATGGCCCATGAGCTCGCCGCGTTCATCGTAGCTCATGTTGAAACCATTCTCAGGCATCTGGTTTTCCCAGAGTTTTCCGCAATCGTGAAACAAGATGCCGGCCAGCAAAAGATCGAGATTCAGTTCGGGATACAACGGTGCGATTCCTTTCGCCACCCGCATCATCTGGGCGGTGTGCTCGACCAGTCCGCCCCGGCGCGCGTGATGGTAATTGCGCGCTGCGGCAGTGCGACGAAACCGGTCGCCCCACTCTTTTAGAAATGCGTCGCACAACGCGCGCAGTCGAGGATCGGCAATTGCCTGGATCGTTTGCCCAATAAATTCCCAGTCTGCACCCTGCCTGGCGCGCAAATCCGCCGGACCTTGCAGCAGTTCATTCTTTTCCTGATCGGTAAGCGGCCGCACGTTCCATTTGCGCGCTTCGAGCCCGTATTGCTGATGCCGATAAAACTCGCCGGAGAGCTCGATGAAATTCTCTGTCGTCAGCGCGCTGCATGCTTTGTAAGCCGGATGATCGCTCCAGACACGCAGCGTCATGCGATCGCATGCGTCGGCGAGAACGAGCTCGCAATACGGCTGCTGCTCGCGCGTGAGTTTTGGCGCAGCACTTTCGACCTGCACATGCACGCGCGCCGGCACTGCGCCGTTTTGCGCGCCTCTCCGGATTTCTGTAAGCGTCATTAAATCCATGGTTCAATCTATCATTCTTTTTTCGAGACCGGCGTAAGCATCGACGCGTCGGTCGCGCAGAAATGGCCAGTGGGTGCGATGCTCGTTCACGCGACCCCATTCCACATCAGCCATCACGATCTCTTCTCGATCTACCGAACCTTTGGCAATGATTTCGCCACTCGGCGTCGCGACAAAACTTTGTCCCCAGAACTCAATCCCGTCGCCCCCGCCACTTGCAACAAGCGGCGGGACTTCATGTCCAACGCGATTCGCGGCCGCGACGTAACAACCATTCGCAATGGCGTGGCTGCGCTGGATCGTCTCCCAGGCAGAATATTGGGCGGCGCCAAATTGCTTTTTTTCCGACGGATGCCAGCCGATGGCGGTTGGATAAAATAAAATCTCCGCTCCACGGAGCGCAGTGAGACGCGCTGCTTCCGGATACCATTGGTCCCAGCAAACGCAGACGCCTATCTTCCCATGTGCAGTTGGCCACGCCTGAAATCCAAGATCGCCTGGGGTAAAGTAAAATTTCTCGTGATAAAGAGGATCATCGGGAATGTGCATCTTGCGATATTTTCCGAGCAATTTTCCATCCGCGTTGATGATTACCGCCGTGTTGTGATAGACGCCGGCGCTGCGTCTCTCGAAGAGCGACGCGATGATCACGATGCCATTCTCCCGCGCGACGTCTCCGAATGCCGATGTGGATCTTCCAGGAATTTCCTCAGCAAGTTCGAAATTCTTATGATCTTCGCTTTGGCTGATCTGCGCGCGCTGCTTCGCCGCGTCGCGAATGAAAGCGATTGCCCGCGAGAAATTCTCCTCAGGCTTCGCACCGCACCGCATCTGGACAAGGGCGATTCGGGCTTGCTTCGGCTTCATGGGTGGATCGTGCGCTCCGCGCACGATGTTAAACACACCATCGCGAGCGATCAAATAATGGTCTCCGACTTAGATAACATCACGCGACGGAGCGCGCGATCCACCTATTTCACTGAGCTTGCCGGCACAATCTTGATGCTTTCGATTACGACACGCTTCGTCGGCTTGCTGTTCTCGCCCGTACTGCTTCTTGTCACAGGGGTGCCACCGATTTTTTCCAGCACGTCATCGCCTTTGATCAACTTACCGAATGTCGTGTATTGATGGTCCAGCCGCGGCACGCCCGCGAGACAGATGAAGAATTGCGATCCGGCTGAATCCGGATCGGAACTGCGGGCCATGGAGATGACGCCGCGTTCGTGAGAGCGGTCGTTGAATTCCGCTTTGATTTTGTAACCCGGGCCGCCTTCTCCATAGCTGCCTTCTTTGCCCGGATCTTTCGAGTTCGGATCGCCGCCCTGGATCATGAACCCCTTGACGATGCGATGGAAAATTGTGCCGTCGTAAAAACCAGAATGCGCCAGTTTTTTGAAGTTCTCGATCGTATTGGGAGCAGCGTCGTTCCAGAATTGCACGACCATGTCCCCTTCACTCGTTTTGATGACTGCGACTTCGTTGGATGCATTCATTGGAGGATTTTCCTTGTTTCCTTCAGCGGCAAAAGCTTGCGATTCGCCCACTGAAAAAGCAACAAGCATGGCCGCTAAGATTGACAATTTCATAGCCGACCACTGGCATGGATGCAAAAGTAGCGCAAGCCTCTGGCTTGCAAGCTAAGAAGAGAGCAAGCTGGGAAGCTTGCGTTACTTTTCGGCGTGGTATTCTTGTAAACTGCGCACGCGCAATTTGCGCTTTTGCAACGAGCGGATTCCATTCGCACTGGCCAGGGCGGCCCGCACGGTCGTCATAATTGGGATCCGCTGGGCGAGCGAGGCATTGCGAATGCGAACTTCGTCCTCGCGCGGAATTTTTCCACTAGGCGTGTTGATGATGAATTTGATGTCGCCATTTTTTACGCGGTCGAGAACGTTGGGGCGGCCTTCCCGCAGCTTGAAAACTTTTGTGACCGGAATTTTCGCTGCCGCCAACATACCGAATGTGCCGGCGGTGGCGATGATCCCGAACCCGAGCCTCACAAATTCGCGCACGACCGGGACAACAGCCTGCTTATCGCTGTCCTTTACACTGACGAAAACGTTTCCGCCAGTGGGCAGGGACGGCGGAGCGGCCATCTGCGATTTTGCATACGCGAGCCCAAGATCGACATCCATTCCCATCACTTCTCCGGTCGATTTCATCTCGGGGCCGAGCGAAATATCTACGCCTTCATAACGTAGAAACGGGAAGACTGCTTCTTTAACAGAATAATGCTTCGGCACGATTTCGCTGGTGAATCCGAGCTCAGGCAAGGATTTCCCGGCCATCACTTTCGCGGCCAGCTTGGCCAGCGGGACTCCGATTGCCTTACTCACGAAGGGAACGGTGCGCGACGCGCGCGGGTTCACTTCAAGGACATAGACATCTTCGCCTTTTACGGCGAATTGCACATTCATTAAACCCCGCACGTGCAACTCCCGGGCCATTGCTTTCGTTGCCGCAGAAATTTCATCGAGAACTTTTTGGGGCAACGAGAACGTCGGGATCACGCAAGCGCTATCGCCGCTATGAATACCAGCTTCTTCGATGTGCTCCATGATCGCGCCAATCACTGTGGTCTTGCCATCAGAAATACAGTCCACATCCACTTCGATTGCGTCCTCTAGGAAACGATCAACGAGCACCGGCCGGTCTGGTGTCACTTCAATTGCACTTGCCATGTAACGGCGAAGATCTTCCTCATTGTAGACAAGCTCCATCGCGCGACCTCCGAGCACGAAGGACGGTCTAACGAGCACCGGGTACCCGGTCTTGTTTGCAATCGCGGCCGCTTCGTCGGTCGTCACGGACGAGCCGCTCGGGGTTTGACGCAAACCGAGCTTGTCGAGCATGGCTGCGAATAATTGCCGATCTTCCGCAGTCTCGATGCTTTCCGGCTGAGTGCCGAGGATCGGGACGCCTGCCGCCTTTAATCCATTGGCGAGATTGAGCGGAGTTTGACCACCGAACTGCACGAAAACGCCCTCCGGTTTTTCTTGATCGTAAATGTTGAGCACGTCCTCGAGAGTGAGCGGCTCGAAATAAAGCTTGTCGCTCGTGTCATAATCGGTCGAAACCGTTTCCGGATTCGAGTTGACCATGATTGTCTCAAACCCGAGCTCGCGCAGCGCGAAGGCTGCGTGCACGCAGCAGTAATCAAACTCGATTCCCTGGCCAATCCGGTTCGGCCCGCCGCCCAGGATCATGATCTTGCGCTTGCCGCTCTCACGTCGCTCGTTCTCGTCGCCGTAAGTCGAGTAGTAATAAGGGGTGTAGGCCTCGAATTCTGCCGCGCAGGTATCAACCAGACGATAGGTCGGCAGAACACCAGCCGATTTTCGCCGCGCACGGAT
Source organism: Verrucomicrobiota bacterium (assembly GCA_003219355.1). GTDB lineage: Bacteria > Verrucomicrobiota > Verrucomicrobiia > Chthoniobacterales > UBA10450 > Udaeobacter. Next base: position 3,087 of record QHOQ01000104.1, on the reverse strand, counting down.
TTCACTTTCACTCGTCTCATTTGCGACCGCTAATTGCCGATCCGTAAATCCAAGCTTCTTCGCGCGCAAAAGCTCTGTCGTTTTGAGGCATCGCGATTTGGAAACGATCTCCTCCACGTTTCGCAAAAACCACTTGTCGATCTTAGTTAGGTCGAAGACTTCGTCGATCGACATGCCGTCCTGGAGTGCTTGCGCCAGATAAAAAATGCGTTCGGCGTTCGGAATCGAAAGCTTCAGGCGCAGCGTCTCCGGATCGACATGTTTATCTGCGCCGTCGCCGCACAGACCGAAACGTTTGATCTCCAAACTGCGCAGCGCTTTTTGCAACGCTTCCTTGAAGGTGCGTCCAATGGCCATCGCTTCACCGACGCTTTTCATTCGTGTCGTTAACGTCGCATCTGCTTGCGGAAATTTCTCGAAGGTGAAGCGCGGAACTTTGACGACGCAATAATCAATCGTCGGCTCGAAGCAGGCCGGCGTCTCCCGTGTAATGTCGTTCTTGATCTCATCAAGCGTGTAACCGACGGCGAGTTTGGCCGCGATTTTCGCGATCGGAAATCCGGTCGCCTTCGAAGCGAGCGCGCTCGAACGTGACACGCGAGGATTCATTTCGATGACGACCATGCGGCCATTATCAGGATTAACTGCGAACTGAATGTTCGATCCACCAGTCTCCACCCCGATCTCGCGGATGACTGCGAACGCCGCGTCGCGCATCATCTGGTATTCCCTGTCCGTCAACGTTTGCGTCGGCGCGACGGTGATGGAATCGCCGGTATGCACCCCCATCGGATCGAAATTCTCGATCGAGCAGACAACCACGCAGTTGTCCATCCGGTCGCGCATCACTTCCATCTCGAATTCTTTCCAGCCAACGAGTGATTCATCGATCAAGACTTCGCTGACTGGCGACAGGTCGAGACCGCGTGCTGCGATCGTGTCCAACTCGTCGCGGTTGTAAGCGATACCGCCACCCATTCCGCCGAGCGTGAACGCCGGGCGAATAATGAGCGGGAATGTTCCGATCTCATCAGCGACTCGGTTTGCATCGACCAGTGAGCGCGCGACGCCGGAGCGGGGCAAATCGAGGCCGATGCGCAACATCGCTTCCTTGAACAATTGTCGATCTTCGCCCTTCGCGATTGCCTGCGCGTTTGCGCCGATCAATTTCACACCGTGCCGCGCAAGCGCACCGTTACGGTTCAGCTCCATCGCTGCGTTGAGCGCGGTTTGTCCGCCCATGGTTGGCAAGATCGCGTCCGGTTTTTCACGCTCGATGATGGCCTCGATCACCTCGGCCGTGATCGGTTCGATGTAAGTGCGATTGGCAAACTCCGGATCGGTCATGATCGTGGCCGGGTTCGAGTTCACCAGCACGACTTGATAGCCTTCTTCCCGCAGCGCCTTGCAGGCTTGCACGCCAGAATAATCAAATTCGCAGCCCTGCCCGATCACGATTGGACCGGAGCCGATAAGCAAGATTTTTTTGAGCTGATCGTTCCGCGGCATCTGCGCAGCGCGGAGAATAAGCGCAAAAGCGCAAAAATGAAGTAGGAATCGCTAGGCCACCTGCGCCATCCGTTGGCGATCCAGGTAAACTTTGCAGATGCTTTTGATGCGGGTGAGCACGTAATAAATCGTCTGGCTGCGAATGCGGACCAGTTCCGTGCCGACGATGCGTGTGACGAAATCGCTCGGCAGATCAAGAATCTCCTGTGGCGTGCAGCCCTCCAAGCCTTTGCAAAGGACCGCGGTCATCGCGCGGGTGAGCGTCTGCACTTCCGGCCCGAGTGTCATGCGAATATGCGCTCTGCCGTTTTCATCGACATGCAGATACACGCCGACAGTGTCCATGCATTCCTCGTCCTTGCGGACATCGACGAGGTTAAAATCCTCACCTTCGCGCGGCTCCTGCTTCTTCGCGTTGTCCGCGTAGGAGACGAGCGTCTCGCGCCGTTCATCTTCTGGCAGTGACTCGAAGAGATTTATGATCTTGTTGAGCTTGGCCGGATACGTTCCGTTGGAACGGATTTCGGCAGGACCCGACTCATCTAATTTGCCGCAACCTTTGTTCATCTCCGGCTTAAGCGCCCTTTTCGATTGGCGCGCCGACTTTGTTGCCCCATTCGGTCCATGAGCCGTCGTAATTGCGCACATTATCGAGCCCCAGGAGGTATGTCAGCACAAACCAAGTATGGCTCGATCGCTCGCCGATCCGGCAATAGACGACCGTGTCGGTGTCCTGCTTAACGCCGCACTGATCGAAGTAAATTTTCGCCAGCTCGGATGCGGGCTTAAACGTGGCATCATCGTTCGTAGCCGTTTTCCAAGGCATGCTCTTTGCCTTGGGAATGTGACCGCCACGCAAAACACCCTCCTGCGGATACTCCGGCATGTGCGTGATCTCGCCTTTGTATTCTCCGGGCGAACGCACATCGATCAATGGTTTGCCGGCCTTGCTTTGCGCAAGCGCTTCTTCGGCAAAGGCCCGAATCTCCTTGTCGAAGCGTTTCTTCGGCATCGGATAATTCATCTTCGGATATTTTGGGACATCTCGGGTCATTGGCCGCTGTTCCGCTTTCCATTTGTCGCGGCCACCGTTCAAAATTTTCACCTTTTCATGCCCGAACAAGCGGAACGCCCAGAGCGCGTAGCACGCCCACCAGTTCGCCTTGTCGCCGTAAAAAATGCAGGTCGTTTCGGGCGTGATGCCGTTCTTGCTGCAAAGGTCGGAGAACTTTCCTGGCGTGATATAATCGCGAATCACCGGATCTTGCAGATCGGCACGCCAATCGATGTGCACCGCGCCGGGGATATGCCCGGTATCGTAAAGCAGCACATCTTCGTTCGATTCGATGATCCGGATGCCTTCGTCCTTGAGATGCTTCTCGAGCCAATCGGTTTCCACCAGCGCTTCGGGGTGCGCGTATTGCGTAGGATGCGTAGCCATAAGACGACAAATTTCAATCCGCTTTCCAATCAGAGCAAGAGGATTTGAGCCGGCGGCTGGGAGGCTTCCCCTCCCGAGTCAGTTTGCGCTGTACTTCGGAAGTTTCACCTGGTTCCGAACCGCGGTGAAAATTTTTC
>QHOQ01000221.1 GCA_003219355.1 Verrucomicrobiota bacterium | reverse complement strand
CACGGGTCGCTAGATAATTGACGAGAATGTTGCCATTCGCATCCTGCTGGAGCACCTGGACATTGTTGAAAGTATTGTCGCCGTGACGAAAATTTTGAACAAACCAGGTGCGGGCGTCAGTTCGGTTCCGAAAAATTTGCCCCTCAATAAAGGCCTCTGGATGCGGATGCGCTTCGGAGAGGAGCGTCTTCCGGGCCAGCTCGGCATGGGGCGCAAGTGAATAATTTAGGGTCATGCTTGCCGCTACGGTAAGCAGACCCATTCCGATCAACGGCAGGAGAACGCGCGGAAGACTAACGCCTGCGGTGAGCATCGACACAATTTCATTCGCACGCGACATTCGTCCCAGCGTAAAAAGGAGCGCGAGCAGAAGCGACACCGGCAGCAGAATGATAAACACTTGCGGGACCTGCGTGGCGTAATACCGGACCGCGAACAAGAAACCAATGTGCTCGTCGATAAATGTCGAAATATTGTCGCTGATATCGAAAATGAGCCAGATCGAGATAAAGCCCGAGATGCAGTACAAATAAACCTGCAAAAAATTGCGGACGACGTAGCGATCGAGGAGTCTCACGGAGTAGATTAGAACTAAATTTCGATGATCGCGTTGAAAGATTCTCTGGGCACCGAATTTGTCGAACGAATTCGGACAACTTTTTCCGAGAATGGGCGGCTCTCAAAGGCAAAGAATTTCGAATTTCGTTCCCAACAGCAGGAAATGGCAATGGCCGTAGCGCGGGCACTGGAAGAAGAGCGACATCTGGTGGTCGAAGCTGGGACTGGCGTCGGCAAATCGCTCGCCTATCTCGCTCCGGCAATTCTGTTTGCGCTTGAGCAGCACAAAAAAGCAATCGTTTCGACTCACACCATCAATCTTCAGGAACAGCTTCTTTACAAGGACATCCCTATTTTGAAGAAGATCTTGCCCGTCGAGTTTGAAGCCGCCCTCATGAAGGGACGGCAAAACTATCTTTGCCCGCGGCGACTGGAACGCGCGCTTCAACAGCAAAAAGAACTTTTCACCGGCCCAGAACAAAATGAGCTAAAGAGGCTCGCGGAATGGGCGCGCACGACTCGTGACGGCTCGCTCAGCGATTTGACAGTGGAGCCGGACCCAAAAGTTTGGGTGCAGGTTTGCAGCGAGCAGCACATCTGCACACAGAAAACATGCGGGCAAGGTCCGGGCTGCTTTTACCAGCAAGCGCGCAAACGGCTGCTCTTATCGGACGTGGTCGTGATCAATCACACCCTGCTCTTCATGCTTTTGGGAAGTCCGGAGGCACAGGAGGAGCGCGAAAGCGGTTATCTTTTTCCAAACGACTTTATCATTTTCGATGAAGCGCACACGGTCGAACAGGTCGCGTCACGGCAAATTGGCATCGGAATTTCGCAGTACGGGCTAAGATCGACAATCCAACGGCTCTACAACACGCGTACGCGCAAGGGTCTGTTTACGGTCATGCGGGACGCGGCCGGTGTGAGATTGACGGCCGACCTCGTCGACGAATTGGACAGGTTTTTCGCAGCAATCGAATCATCCTGCGATTTCCGAAAGGGCCGCGAATTTCGCGTCCGCGCGCCGGAGTTTGTCTCGGATACGATCACCGGACATCTGACTGCGTTGCAGGCACGGATCAGCGAGGTCGCGAGACGTGCCGATGATGAATTTCTAAAGGCCGAATTACAGGAGCTCGGCCGGCGCATTTGCGATGTGCGTGACGGCATTGCCATTTTTCTGGAACAAAGCGCCCGCGAACACGTTTATTGGGTCGAGCGAACCGGCAAGACCGCGCAGTTCCTCTCCCTGAACGCGGCGCCCGTCGACATCGCGCCGGTACTGCGTCGCATGATTTTTCGTGAAGGCTGCTCCTGCGTAATGACAAGCGCGACGCTCTCAGTCGGCCGTCCGGATCTCGCCTATTTTCGTCAGCGCATCGGGGCAGATGAAATCGAACCGGTGCTGCTTGGGAGTCCGTTCGATTTTCGCACGCAGATGAAAATCTTCATCGTGCGAAAAATGCCGGACCCGCGCGACGCGGGCTACGAGGAGGCGCTCGAGCATTGGATCGCGCATTTTGTCGAGGAAACAGACGGACGCGCCTTTGTCCTTTTTACGAATTATCGTGGCATGCAGCAGGTGGCCGATCAAATGCGGGAATTTTTTGCGAGGAAGCGGATGAATCTTCTTGTCCAAGGCGGAGGCGCGCCTCGCGGGCGTTTGCTTGATCAATTCAAGACCACGCCGCGCAGCGTTCTTTTCGGCACCGACAGTTTTTGGATGGGCGTCGATGTTCCAGGCGAGGCGCTCTCCAATGTGATTATCACCCGGCTGCCTTTCGCCGTCCCGGATCATCCATTGATCGAAGCGAAACTCGAATTAGTGGAGCAGCGCGGCGGTGATCCCTTCGCGGAATATTCATTGCCGGAAGCGATCCTGAAGCTTCGTCAGGGTGTGGGACGTCTCATCCGAACGAAGAAGGATCAGGGTATCATCGTCATCCTCGATAACCGGATCGTGACTAAGCCCTACGGCCGCGGTTTTCTGGCGGGATTGCCGAAATGTCCGGTGGAGATTCTTTGAGGGAACGCGCCAATCTTGTGATGACCCGGCGCTGAAGCGATGAAACTTGGCACTTTAGTTTCGAAGCCGCTTCACTTC
>QHOQ01000220.1 GCA_003219355.1 Verrucomicrobiota bacterium | reverse complement strand
GATTATTGGCGTCGTGATTGCGCTGATCGGGTTGATTTTTTGGGGCGGATTTGCGCCGAAATGGTTAGGGCGATTGCCTGGCGACATCCGGATCGAGCGCGGCAACTCGGCATTTTATTTTCCCATCGTCACCTGCATCATTCTCAGCATCCTGCTGAGTTTGTTACTGTCGATCTTTCGACGGTGATCATTCTTTGAAATGGTCAGCCGCTCGCCCATTCAGGCTCGTCTCGGAGATCACGTCACTCATCTCATGCAATGTCGACGCTGCCCGCGCATGCAATCGACACCGGTTTCAGGCGGTGTGGTTGTCAGCGATGTGATGCTAATTGGTCAGGCGCCGGGACCAAGAGAGCCGGTTTTGCAACGCCCGTTTGCGCATACCGCAGGGCGTACTCTCTTTCAGTGGTTCGGAAAATTCTGCGGCGTCGCTGAATCAACCGCTAGATCGACAGTTTACTTCGCGGCGGTGTGCCGATGTTTCCCCGGGAAAACTCCGAGCGGCGGTGATCGTGTTCCTGCACCGGATGAAATTCACAATTGCTCGTCTTGGATGGATGAAGAGATCAAAATCTTGCGACCGCGACTGATCATTCCTGTGGGCAGATTGGCTATCGCGCAGTTCATGAATTGCCCCAAGCTGGACGAAGTCATTGGCCGAAAATTCCGCATTGAACGCGCACAACATCGATTCGATCTGATCCCATTGCCGCATCCTTCGGGCGCCTCGCCCTGGCACAAGATTCCACCGGGCAAGCGACTGACTGAACGCGCCATGCGCAAAATCGCCCTCCACCCGGCGATTGCCGATTTGGTAGACCGTCACCGCCGAGCGCCGAAATTGACCTCAATCGCACGCTCGCCTTAGTACGCCCTTTCTGATGGACGAATTAAAAATACCAACACGCTCCGAAATTCCCGAATCGGATAAATGGGACCTGACGGGTCTTTTTGCTGACCTGGGGAAGTGGCAGGAAGCTTTTATTTGGGTCCAAACGACCTCTCCGCGGCTGAAAAAATGGAAGGGCAAGCTCGACGCCTCGCCCCAAAGCCTTGTTGATTGTCTTGAATTTGAAAAGGCGCTCGAAGTGAAACTCGAGCGCCTTTATCACTTCGCATCCCTTCAACTGGCCCAGGACAGCGCGAACAATGAATACCTCGCGCGGATCGGACAGATCCAAAATCTGATGACGAAGATCGCAGAAGCGGCAGCGTTCGTTGTCCCCGAAATCCAAGTCATCGGCGATGAGACTTTCGCAGACTTCATCGACGATCCGGCACTGGCGGGCTGGCGGATCAAACTCCACAAAATTCGGAGAATGAAGCCGCACGTGCTTTCCGAACCGGAGGAACGCATTCTCGCCTTAGGAAGGGTGGCCCTTAGCGGGTATGACGACACGTTCTCGCAGCTCACGGATGTGGATATGAAGTTCGGCGTATTAACCGATGAAACCGGACGCGAGAAACCGCTGACGCAAAGTTCTTTCAGTTCGTTTTTGGTAAAACGCGATCCCAAATTGCGCCAACGCGCTTTTGATCAATTCTACGCCGAATTCCAAGATCATCAGTACACGCTCGCTGCAGCATTGGCTTATTCGGTGAAGGCCGACATCTTTCGCGCGCGCGCCCGGCGTTACTCATCCGCTCTCGAAGCGGCGCTCTTCCCTGACGACGTGCCGGTTTCCGTTTATGACGGATTGATCACCTCCGTCCGTGCAAACCTGAAACCGCTTTTTCGGTACTTCGAATTGCGCCGGCGCGCGCTCGATTTGCCCGAGTTGCATCATTACGACACTTATGTGCCACTCGTTCCGGAAGTCGAAACGCATGTCACTTTTGATCAAGCCGTCAAACATGTTCTCGTCGCGCTTGCTCCCCTTGGGAAAGAATATGTCGATGTTTTGGCCAAAGGTTTGCGCGGCCGTTGGTGCGACCGCTATGAAACAAAAGGCAAACGTAGCGGCGCGTTTTCATCCGGAAGTTATGGCGCGCCCCCCTATATCCTCATGAACTACCAGGACGACGTCTTTGCCGACGTTTACACGCTGGCGCACGAAGCCGGCCACTCGATGCACACGTGGTTTTCTCAAAAATCGCAAAGCTTTCAGGATTATGAGTACCCAATTTTTTTGGCAGAGGTTGCATCAACATTCAACGAAGAGTTGCTCACCCATTATTTCCTCGGACAAACAAGCGATCCGAAGATGCGCGCTTATATCATCAATCGACAGATCGACGATCTTCGCGGCACGCTTTTTCGGCAGACGATGTTTGCCGAGTTTGAAAAGGTGATCCACGCGGTTGAGGAAAGCGGGGACGCGCTCACGCTCGACGTTTTTAAGTCGCGGTATCGCAAACTTCTCGAGACCTACTTCGCGGAAAATTTCGTTCTTGATCCGCAGCTCGATCTGGAATGCTTGCGCATTCCGCATTTCTACAGCGCATTCTATGTTTATAAATATGCGACTGGTATTTCCGCCGCCGTTGCGCTTTCGGAACGGGTTCTGTCCGGGCAACAAGGCAGCGTGGACGCGTATCTAGATTTTTTGCGCTCGGGCGGCTCGAAGTTTCCGCTGGAGACGCTCAAAATCGCCGGGGTGGATATGGGAACACCTGCTCCGATCGAGAGCACGCTCCGATTGTTTGAGCGACGCCTGGACGAACTAGAAGCCATTCTGCTGTAGCAAAAGTCCAACGATCCGGGGGATCGTCCCTTTATTTTTTGCAGCGGTAGCCGTGTCCGCTGCACCTTAAATATTGCAGGCGGGTCTTTTGCGAAAATTTCGAAAAACTTGGTGAATTGGGTGGCGCCGTTTCAGTTTGGCAAAATGGCAAGCCAGTTATCGATCTTTACGGCGGTTTCTGCGACGCACGGCGAGAACATCCGTGGGCATCAAATACAATTGTTCTCATCTGGTCGGCGACGAAGGGACTGGGTATCGCGTGCGTGCTGCATGTCTTGCAAGAACATCACATCGACATCGAGCAACGCGTCGCAGAAGTCTGGTCCGAGTTTGCACAGGCCGGTAAAGAAAGAATCACGCTTGCGCAAATGCTGTCGCATCAAGCGGGACTTTGCGCGCTTGATCGACGAGTCGATATGCTCGACTACGGCCCAGTC
>QHOQ01000197.1 GCA_003219355.1 Verrucomicrobiota bacterium | reverse complement strand
CAGGGAGCGATCCAAAGCCTGCGCTCAATCGCGTTCGTCATTGGGCCGTTTTTGTTCTCGGGAATATTCGGTTGGTTCATTAACCCGAAACATTCGTTGTATGTGCCCGGCGCGCCATATTATCTTGCAGCCGCGTTGCTGTTTGCCGCAATGCTCCTGGCGACGCGGGTTGAGCAACCGGAGTTTGGCAAGCCAAGCGAGAAACCGATCGAACCAGGTGAAATCACGCCACGGGAAGGAATCACTTCCGGCGCGAGCGCACCCGAACCGCCGCTTTCGAATTAGCGCATCTGTCCTCTTCTCTGCACTTCGGAAAGGTCCTTGGTCATTCGCACAATCTGCAAGCTTAATCCGTTCGCGAGCGGAACGTCAGATTTTTCACCCGGAACATAACCGAACGTGGCATAGAACGGCACGCCCGGCAACGTCGCGGCCAGTTCGATTGCCGTGAATCCAGCGTCGCAAATTGCCTTCTCACATGCTTCGAGAATCGCGCGTCCAATACCGCGACGGGCGTGATCGGGATGAACGAAGAATGCACGAATGCGCGCGGCATCTGTCATTGGGTCGAGTTCGGCATCGTCGCGAGTCTTGTGATGGTCGCTACCGAAAAGTGTTTTGCGTTTGCTCCAGCCGCCGCAGCCGATGAGCTCGCCATTAAGCTCGACAATGAAATAAGTTCTATCGCGAATCAATTGTCGATCCACGCCGAAGACAGAGCCAAGCGCGGCATCCATTTGCGCAACGGAATAATGCGACGCCTGCAATCCGTGAACCGAAAGCGGGATCAACTTTTCCAGTGCCGGAATGTCATTTTCGAGCGCAAGCCGCAATTTCCAATTCCTTTTCAATAAGATTGATATGTAATCCAGCAAAAGAGAAAAACCGAGGGCGATCGATGATCCCAAAAGAAAAGGTTTGAGCGTTCGCCGCGATTCGGCGAATAAGGCAATTGTGACCGCGAAATGGACTTCGGCGCGCTGCGGGACCGCTCTCGTCACGATCCTATCATGGTTCGCGATTTCGAATCATTGCGTGCTCGCCGTGGCGATTGCGCGGAAGGCACCGGAAAAAAGCGAATGTCCTTTCCATTCGCATCCCTCCAAACCGGAGAAGCAAAAGGATTCGGGCGCCCAGCCTTGCTGCAAAATCTTGCGCGCCGTCGTTCCAACCATCGCAAAAAGCTGGAAGCGCAGCGCCGATTTTGCCGATGTTAATTTATATTTTGAAGAATTGGCGCTCATCGCAAACTCGGGAAACGCACCGTCGCCGTTGTTGCTCGATACCGGGCCGCCCGGCACGACACAGTTCGCTCAGTTAACCGGAAGCATATTCGCGCACGCTCCGCCATTTCGCGCTTAGCTGTAGTGACAGGCGTCTAGCCTGTATTCCAACGGCCGCGGGTCGACATGGCCGCCGCTACAGCTTTTTTCCGCAGGCGGAAACGCCTGCTCCTAAATCTTCCAAACCAATTTCAACATCGACATGGGCAAGCATATTTTAACCCTAATCAGCGCAATCACACTCGGCACGAGCGTCGCGGTCGCGCAGATGCAGGAGCAAGCGAAACAGAAATACACCTGCGTGATGCATCCCGAGGTTGTGATGGATCACCCGGGGAATTGTCCGAAATGCGGGATGAAACTCGTACCGCTGAAGGAAGAAAAATCAAGACCATCCGCGAAGACCGACAATCATTCGATGCATGCCATGAAACCCGGCGAGCACGAACAAGGTGTGCATGGCGAGCACAAGATGCAGATGTCGATGCAATCGTCGGTGAACATTGCTGATCCAATGAGTCGCGAAAGCTCAGGCACGAGCTGGGTCCCCGATTCCACGCCGATGTATGGAAAAATGTTCATGTTCGGTGATGACATGCTGATGTTGCATGGCGCAATTTTTCCGCGCTACACAAATGTGAGCACGCGACGCGGCGACGACCGGATCGACGCGCCGAACTGGATCATGGGAATGTACTCCCATCCGCTCGGCGAGAGTGCGCAACTCGGCGGCCGGTTAATGATGAGCCTCGATCCGCTGACTGAAGGCGGTCGCGGTTACCCTCTTCTTTTTCAAAGCGGCGAATCATGGCACGATGAACCGCTTCACGATCGCCAACATCCCCACGATTTGTTCGACGAATTGTCGATCAGTTATTCGCAAAAGCTTG
>QHOQ01000196.1 GCA_003219355.1 Verrucomicrobiota bacterium | reverse complement strand
TGGCGCTTCTTGGCAGCTTCAGGAGATGCTATTTCCTCGTGCGAAGGAGAACAGCCCGGATTAGGAAACCTGTGTCTTGAACAGCGTCGGTATTAGATAGCTGCGTAATAAGCAAACTAAATCCGTAGCAGTTCTTCGCATGCAAACGTCAATGGATTGAAGCAGCTGTCGGGGAATCAGTTGTGCGCTCTAGGCCTGAGCGACGGTTGAAATGCTTTTGCGCAGCCTTCTTGCGTGACCCTATTTGCGGTCACCACGTTTAATTGATCGCAGCCGTCACCTGATTGTAACATGAACAATGTTGTCTTTGTTCCGCCTCTTGCTAGCCATCTCCTCGTAGGATATAAGCATGAAGGAGCCTACTTCTTAGCCCATGACAAGCAGCGAGTTGGAGATGAAAACCTTGGCCACGCCACTTGGGTTGGCAGGGCTTGGCTCGAATCCAGAGGCTGAGCGCCGTCGCGACCAATTTTTTAATTGGCGCGTTGGCGGTACCGCGTTGTTGGTCGCGCTCGCCTACTACCTCGGCGCAAAAATTGGGTTCGCGCTAACTCTCCGGCCCCATCCAATTTCGGTTCTTTGGCCGCCGAATTCCATTTTGCTGTCCGCGCTCCTTCTCACGCCGGTGCGTGTTTGGTGGGTGATTTTGCTGGCCGCATTTCCGGCCCATCTGGCGGCGCAAATGCAAAGCAACGTCCCGCCCACGATGATTCTCTGCTGGTTCATCAGCAACTCATGCGAAGCGCTCATCGGCGCGGGTTGTGTCCGGTATCTGATCGATCGTCCAGTGCGGTTCGATCGCCTGGGCAACGTCGGAATCTTTATTTTCTTCGCCGCATTTTTGGCACCTTTCCTTTCTTCCTTTGTCGATGCGGCCTTTGTCGCCATCAATCACTTCGGAGGAGACAGTTATTGGCAGGTCTGGCGAATCCGATTTACCTCCAACATTTTGGCCGCGCTCACCCTTGCGCCCTTGATCGTAACCTGGGTCGCGGATGGAATCGCCTGGCTTTGGAAAATTCGTCAGGCGCGATTTGTCGAGGCCGCCCTTCTTCTGGTGGGTCTGCTTTCGGTTAACACCGTCGTTTTCTATAAACTGGGATCAACCGCAGGCTCGGCGCTGCTCTATTTGCCATTGCCATTTTTAATATGGGCAGCGGTACGCTTTGGCTCACGCGGCGCCAGTGCGGCCATCTGCACTTTGACGTTTCTTGCGATCTGGAGTGCTGGACACGGATATGGGCCATTCTCGACAAGATCCGCCGAAGAGAACGCGCTTTCGATTCAAATGTTTTTGATTGTCATGTCGGTGCCGCTCCTGCTTCTTGCCGGCCTCATAGAAGAGCGCAGCAAAGGGGCGACGACCCTGCGCGAACGCGAAGAGCGTATCAGTCTCGCCGCCGAATCGGCGAATTTGGCGTTCTGGTCCATCAATTTCGAGCGGAAGGAGTCGTGGATGAGCGACAAAGGCCGGGCCATTTTCAACTTTCGGCCGGACGAGGGCTTGTCCCGCGAGCTGTTTCTCTCGCGGGTGCATCCGGAGGACCGAAACGCGGTGGACGAAGCGATCGAACGGGCGCGCGCTTCGTCGCAGACATTTGAATTTGAGTATCGTTTGTTGCGACCCGATGGGGATGTTCGCTGGCTTA
>QHOQ01000195.1 GCA_003219355.1 Verrucomicrobiota bacterium | reverse complement strand
TGGTCAGCTCGGTCTGGCCGTGGGCGGAAAAGTTTTCGCTTTTGGTCCACCGCGATCAGAGGCGGAGAATCTTGCTGCTGTATCGCCGGCAGCCGACGATGCTTTCATCAAAATCCGCCGGAGCGCTCTCAGTTGGCCAACGCCGTTCGATCTCAATTTCATGACCGGCCATTCGCCGTCATGGAAACGGCACATCTATTACCAAGTCATCTGGACGAAGCCTTCAGGCGCGAAATTGGAGATGCTCTGGCGTTACGAACAATATTTTTATTCGGGTGAAGGCTGGACGAGCGGCTTCATGACGCGTGAGGGTTCGACTGGTCTGATCCGCGTCGATATCCGCCTGTAAGGGGAAAGGCACCTTGTTTGTCACGCACTTAGCTGCATCGTTTCTGCGTGCAACTTTCGCGCAAGTTCCAAAAGCTGTTTTCCGTCGATGCGATCGAAAGCTTTTGGGAACACGCGTGTCGTTGGACCCACCCGGTTAACTCCCGCCGGATCCTGGCGACACTCGACCGCTCAGAATTAGCCAAACTGCGCGACCAGTATCCCCACCGACCAAACGCGCGAAAGATTAACGCGTACGAAAACGCCGCCTACTGGATCGGCATCAACGTGGAGCGCGCCCAAGATCTCAGGCTCGATCGCAGCCCACCGCTGCGCATTCTCGATCTTGGATGCGGCGCCGGGTATTTTCTTTATGTGTGCCGGTTCTTCGGTCACGAGGGGCTCGGCCTCGATACCGACGAGGAGCCGCTCTTCCGCGGCACCACCGAATTGCTCAATGTGCGCCGCGTGGTCTCGCGAATTCATCCGCAAGTTTCCTTGCCCGAACTCGGAGAAAAATTCGATCTGGTCACGGCGCACCGGGTTTGTTTTCACCGGGTAGCGCGCAGGGCAAACGGGGAATGGAATGAATGGGCGCCCGCGGATTGGAAGTTTTTCATCGACGATATCCGAACGCGCCTTCTGAAACCGAACGGTCGTTTGTTGCTGGATTTTAATCCGCGTCCTAACGGCTCTTCATTTTTTACAAGCGAACTGCGCGCCTGTTTTCTCGCGCAAGGCGCGCGCATCTTTCGGTCGAAAGCACTTTTCGCGGCGGACCCGAATCAGCGTCCGCGTTTTAGACAAACGAGATGCTAGATCGACAAATCGTTGTAGAGGCGTTTGTGCCAAACGCCTATTTTTTGATCTCGGCGCTTGATACAAGCGTCGCCTACAATTTCCAACCGGAGCAATCCCAGGCGAGCATTTGTTCAAGCTTCGCGATGTCATCCGCAAAAAAGTTGTAGAGGAAAATTCTTTCCTCCCAATTCATCGCGCGCTCATATGGAACAACATTCCTGTCTTTGCTGCGCATCGAACGCAGCGGCTCGAGACCGAGAAACGAAAAGATAGAAACGAGCGTTTCGCGCTGTTTGTCCTTGAACTCTTCAAACTTCACGACCTTCACTTGCTCGCGCGGGAAGAATCTGAACAGACGCTCGAGTTGCTGGGCATAAAATCCCCGATCGATGTAAGCAAAACGGCGCGCTTCAGTGGGCGGCGCACCTGCGATACGGGTTTTCTCTTCTCTCACCGCGTCGAAGAAATCCAACGGTTCGCGGCCTTTGAATCTTTGCATGTTCCAATGGGCAAAGGCGCGTTCGACAGGATTGCGCAGAAGGACAAGCAATTTGATTTTCGGGTTATATTTCCAAATCCGTTCCGCGGCTGGTTTGTAATAAATGTAACTCGGAGTGCAATCACCAGCGATGATTGATGGGGCAACCGGCGGATAATGTTTGTGTAATTGTTCATAATCGACTTGGTCAACGAACATCGCTTCGTCATCGAAGAAATGGATTTCCTGCTGGTCGCCCATCGTAATGTTTGGATGTTTTGCCAGAAAATAGTGCAACGCCGTCGTTCCTGATTTCTGCGCACCTGCCACAATGAAATCGAGCCGCTCGATTTTTTGCCGTCTGGTCTGAAACATCTACACATTCTATAACCCAATCGCAGAGCAGTTGTCGCGTTCTTGTGGGCGTTCTATGCTGGTCGATGCTTATCGCTTTTACGAATTCGCCAAAACTGAGCGCAATCATTATCACCTGCCTGATTGGCTTCGCCACGGCTGCAATCGCTGATGAAGGGATGTGGCTTTTCAACGTCCCGCCGCTCAAACAACTAAAGGAAAAGTATAATTTCGAGCCGACGGCGCAGTGGCTCGAGCATCTGCAAAAAGCGAGCGTTCGCTTCAACTCCGGTGGTAGCGGCTCCTTCGTTTCCTCCAACGGCCTTGTCATCACGAATCATCACGTTGGCCTCGACACCCTCCAGAAGATCAGCAGCGAGAAAAACAATTACGTGCGCGACGGATTCTACGCGAAGACCCAGGCGGAAGAGCCGCGCGCGACCGATCTCGAGTTGAACGTCCTGATGTCGATCGAGGACGTGACGGCGCGGGTTACCGCCGCGTTGAAGCCGGGGATGAGCGCGGAGCAGTCCGCCGCCGCGCGCCAGAAGGCGATCGCGGAAATCGAAAAAGAGAGCAAAGAAAAGACGGGTCTGCGTTCCGACGTGGTCACGCTTTACCAGGGCGGCGCGTATCACCTTTATCGTTTCAAGCGTTACGACGACGTCCGCCTCGTATTCGCTCCCGAACAGCAGATCGCTTTTTATGGCGGCGATCCGGATAATTTCGAATATCCGCGCTTCGATCTCGATATCTGTATCTTCCGCGCC
>QHOQ01000194.1 GCA_003219355.1 Verrucomicrobiota bacterium | reverse complement strand
GCTCTTTCGGGTTGCGGCGGTGGCTCACGGATCAGTCGGTGCTTTGATTGCGCTCAGCGCGTTCGGACTAAATCTGCTGAGTCCGCGTCTGGCCACTCTTGTCCGCACAGACATGCCGCTGGCGTGCCTGATTTTTCTGATCGGCTTGCTTATCTGGCGGAAAATTCAAAAACAGGAAGTGTGGATACCACGGGATCGATTCTTGATCTTCGCATTGCTCACCGCTGCGCTGTTGATCAAGGGGCCGATTGTTTATGCGTTTTTATTTCCCGGCATTGCGCTGTTTCAATGGTGCCATGGTAGGGTCGGCGCGTTGCGCCGACCGGACGCCGCGGCACGGCGTCCCTACCTGCAAGATCACAACAGTGCCTGGTGCGGCTGGTGGCCCTGGCTCGCTTCGCTCGGAATTTTCCTTTTATGGGTCGTGGGTGGAATTCTTTTTCAGCCTGGCTTTTTCG
>QHOQ01000193.1 GCA_003219355.1 Verrucomicrobiota bacterium | reverse complement strand
TCGATCTTCGTTCGCGTCGATGGAAGATTGCTGCTGCGTTTCGCGAGATGCCTCCCGAAACCTTTTGGTTGCTTTGCTGGAGCTTGGGCGGCTTGCTCGCGATGTCGTTGATCCCTTCCAAACGCGTCGATCGGATTTTTCCGGTTATTCCGCCGCTCTGTTTGCTGTTGGCGGCGCAGATCGGGGGTATTTCGCCTGATGAGTATTCGCGCACTCGTGTTTATCGATGGAGCGCAGTCGCGCTGTTCTTGTCGATCTTGCTGACGGGCGGCTACACGATCTCAAAAGTGTTTTCCGGATATCGTGATCATCGCGATGCCCTGGTCGTTTTCGGACGCGAGGTTCGCCATGAAGCAGAAACGCATCATTGGCGCTACGAAGTGATCGGCGGCAAAGATGAAGGCCTGCTGCTTTACCTGCGGCGTTTGTCCTTCGTTGAACCGGAGGACGCGATTGCCAAATGGAAGACCGGAGTTATCGATGCCGTCGTCGCGCCGGATGAAGAACAGCCGCGCTTGCTACGCGATTTGGAAGGATCAGTCCCCTCGCGCATCCGCTCGCAGCCTGAGAACGACGATCGTACTCCGGGTTATGTTTTGCTGACGCGGTCGAAACTGGCCAAGCCTTAGCGGCAGACGTTTTGCTTCGATTCGATCCAGTTAACGGCTTATCTCCTGCGTGACCATGATTCCTGGCAGGCCGCGACTTACATCGTGGTCGGCTGCATCATACTCACGCGGTTGCCTTCCGTGTCGAAGAACGAGATGTAAAGGCCGTAGCCGGGGATCTCCATCGGCTCGCCAAGGACTTTGCCACCTGCTTCGGTAACTTTCTTCATTGCCTCCTTGATATCACCAACGGCGATGACGATTGAGGGATACTGCGCCGGCATATCGGCTGATTTTTTGTAAAAGCCGCCATTGATAGCTCCGGGGTCTTTCGGACGGCCATTTTCGCCGGGCTCGGTGGTGGTAACGAGCACATACTCGTTCATCTCGGGGCCGAGCATCTGCGTCTGCCAGCCAAATGCCTTTGTATAAAACTTCGCCATACGGTTTCTGTCTTCGGCCGGCATTTCAAAGTGGACTACAGGGTTCATGATTTTCCTCCTTAGTGAGTTGAAGTTGTGATTTGGTGTTGCAGGATGGCCACCAAGCAAAAAAAGGATCAGCCGCCCAGCACTCTAAAGATAAGCTGCGCATGTGTCCGGTGATTGCAACAAAGCGCTGGGTAGGATGCCGCGCTTGGTTAGGCGACGGTTGGGTGTCTCTAATTATGTCGGATAATGGAGCGCAGTGACTGACAAAACTGAAACTCATCGCGCCGGGTTGGCTGCAGCGCGTTGTTAGGCCTAGCGCCAGTCCTCCGACATGCCGATTGCTTTAACTATGCCCTTGTAAATTCGAACATAAAAATTAATGTCGATATCATTCGACCGAAATGAAATAAACCACGGAGTATCCGTCGATATATCTTTGTTCGGGGCTTCCTGAAGTATTTTGGCAACCTGCTCTTCGGTCATGCCAATTCGCAGATTCGGAAAAACGTTCCATCCTGGACCTGTTACTTCTATGGAAGCAACGCGCGCTGGTGATTTATCTTCGGTCGAGTATATTTCGACGGTGACGTTCTTAAAGTGAAGCTTTTGCAGGTCTGGTCTCCCTTCAAGTTCCGCTTTCTTTTGGTTTACGCGTAAGGGGTTACCAAAAGCTTTTATTACATCTTCATATGAACTGCCGACGGTGATCGTGTTGATATTAGGTGGGTGTGAGAAGTGCCAAGTTTGATCGCTAGCCTGTTCCGATGGCACGGCTTTCAGCGAAGAAACACTTAAAAGAGCCAGACCGATTACAACTATAAACCAATATCTCATTTAGCTCCTCCAAAGAACTATGTTATAGCCCAACGAGATACAATCATCCACCCAGCACTTTGAAAATGAGGACGCTGCATCGCCAGATTAGGCCATATCGTGTTGATGTCGAAATCGGTCGCGTTAAAAGAATCCGCGGAGGAACTCCGCCGCTTTATCCGAGATGCCGACAATCTTGTTCGTTGCCTGACGGTAGAATTTGAAATTGAGCTCAGTCTCGGGTCGACCGTCGTTCCAGTTTGAAAAAAGTTTTAACTCGCTTCGCCCCAGGCGTCGCTTCGCGAGCGCGGTGCGTCTGATCGTGATGCTCACGCGCGGCGTTTGCCGGGCGATCCCGCGTTTTTTTGCAATCGCTTTGGTCGAGGTGACAGCGCCGCTCGCGATGAGACCTGGCCCGCCTTCGTTCTCGCTCGCGAAGACGAAGATCGTATCGCCTTTGGCGATGTGCTTGCCACCATACATCGTCTTCTGCGCGCTGAACGCGAACGTCTCCGCCCGCGGATCGCTAACCTCGGCTTTGATCGCGAACATCATACTCCTCGTCTCGCGCCATTAATTTCCATGGCCGTCCATGGAGCTAGGCCTAACGTATAAGGATCCGCCGCGTTTGACGACGCGCCAGCGGCGGCAAACATCGGCTGCACCGCTAGCAAACATCGGCTGCACCCGCTGGTTGGGCACAAAATTACTTCCCACTTAGGAGACCAACCAAATGCCTGCCGTCCGCATACTTGATGTCCGAAATTTTCCAACCCGTTTTTGTGAGAACAAGAGAAAAGGTAATTTCAGTTTTGTGGCCCATGTTTTCAAACGAAGCGATCACTTCGGCAGAGTCTTTTTCGGACTTGGATTTTCGAAGCGAGAACTTTTTGATGTCAAAGTCTTGCGCGTCGTAAAGGGGATCGAAGTCGAGAGCACCCACTTCGTCTTTTGACTTCACCGCGTCCTTCCAGATAAGCTGCGCCAAGCGTTCCGAAAA
>QHOQ01000192.1 GCA_003219355.1 Verrucomicrobiota bacterium | reverse complement strand
TTCTTGGCAACGTTGGGCGGATTTGCGTTCTTCGCGCGGAATTTCCTCGTGCTTCCTCACGAGAAGACAGCGGCGGTTTTTGTTCCAGCGCTTGCAATTGTGGCGCTAATCCTTGGGAGCGGACTAGCGATTGCACTTTACCGCAACCGCACGCGTGAGCCTTTTGATATCGAACTTTTTCGGCGGCTCTTCTACTTCAACGAATTTTACAGTTGGCTGATTAATTGGACACAGGAACTTCTCGCACGAATCTCCGCTTTCTGTGATCGATGGATTATCGACGCGGGTGCAGTTGGTGGAGCAAGCGGCGGAACATGGGGGATCGGCGCGCTCCTACGGCTGATTCAGGGCGGAAATCTGCAGGCATATCTGTTCCTGTTCGGCTTGGGAATTGTCGCCATCATCTATTTCGCTGTTTTCCACTAATGCTTCTCTTCGTAATTTTCTGCCCGATTATTGCGGCCATTCTAATCATCGCCGGCGCATCCGCCCGCAAAACGGCCTTGGTCGCATCCGTATTGACCCTCGCGGTCACATTGTTTCTCCTCAATTCCTTGCGTGGATGGCAGCGCGATTTTCAGCACGTCACGTCTTTCAGCATATCGCCCGAATGGCACCTGAGTTTCACGACGGGACTGGACGGCTTGAGCATGGTCATGGTGTTACTCGCCGCGATCGTCACCATGGCTGCCGTTTGGTTTACCGGTAAGATCGACAGGCACGAAAACGCGTTCTACGCCTGTCTTCTGCTTATCTCCGGTGGTGCAATCGGTGCGTTTGCTTCGATCGATTTGTTCTTCTTTTATGCATTTCACGAGCTCGCGCTTATCCCGACGTTTTTATTGATCGGGATCTGGGGCAGCGGGAATCGGACCGCGGCGGCCTGGAAGATCACGATTTATCTGGCAATTGGAAGCTTCATCCTGCTGATCGGTTTGATTTTGCTCTATCAAAGCGTTCCAGTTGAATCGCGTAGCTTCGATATCCGCGCGTTGAAAGCCGCCGCCGCCCTGGGCCAAATCTCGGCGGATGCGCAGCGCCATATCTATCTATTGCTGCTTATCGGCTTCGGAATTCTCATTTCTCTCTTCCCATTTCACACCTGGGCCCCGGAAGCTTATGCATCCGCGCCGGCGCCGGCGGCGATGCTGCATGCCGGTGTCTTAAAAAAATTTGGCCTCTACGGTTTATTGCGTTTGGCAATCCCCCTACTCCCGGATGGGGCGCGCCATTGGACTAATTTGTTGGTGGTGCTGTTACTCGGGAACATCATTTATGTCGGGCTGGTCACAATCGCCCAGAAGCGGCTCGACTGGATGCTCGGTTACTCCAGCGTCATGCACATGGGCTATGTCTTTCTCGGGATTGCCAGTGCGAACATTCTCGGCGTAACCGGCGCTACGGTTTTGATGTTCGCCCACGGCCTTTCGATCGCGTTGTTGTTTGCCATTGCCGGCGAACTACGCAGACGCACCGGCACTCTGGTTCTCGACGATTTGGGAGGTCTCGGCACAGTGATGCCCTTCGCCGGGCTCGCGTTTGGTCTGGGCGCGTTTGCCGCGATCGGCCTTCCTGGCTTCGCCAACTTTGCCGCCGAAGTCATGATCTTTTTTGGCGCTTTCAAAAATGGCTGGGAAATGGAGCGCTTTCATCTCTTTCAAATCGCAACCGTGCTTGGGCTCTGGGGCATCGTGATCTCTGCGGTTTACATGCTACGCGCTTATCGCAAAACGTTTATGGGAACGCTCGCAGCGCGTTGGAAAGATTTGGTCGATCTTCGACCCGGCTTGCGCGTGCCCGTCACATTGCTTGTCGGAGCGGCGCTTTGCTACGGGTTTTTTCCACAATCGTTTGTCCGAATCATCGCGCCTGCGTTTCGCCCTTATCTCAGCGCGAGCAAATAGACATGATTACCGCGCCAGAACTTGAGATTGCGGTGGTGATCCTGGGCATGGTGATCCTGATGTTTGAAGCGTTTGCCGCGAAGATGGACAAGCGCCTTTTGGCTTTCGCTGGAATTGTCGGTCTCGCGGCAGTGCTCGTCGCGAGCTTTTTTGTCGTTCCGAATCCCTCAACTGGTCAGGCAACCGGATTCTGGAGTTTTTACACAGCCGATTCGTTGTCGATCTTCTTCAAACGGTTCGCGTTGCTCACCACGATTCTCGTTTTGATCATGATGATCGATTACGCGCCGATACTGAGAAGCTCGGTTGGGACGGGAAAGGTGGGATCGGGACTCGGCGAATTTTTCGCGCTTCCGATTTTCGCGTGCGCAGGACTTATGTACATGGCGTCGGCCATCGACTTCATCTTCATCTTCGTCTCGCTCGAGCTCGTCACGATTTCGTTCTACGTGCTGGTGAGTTTTACGCGACGGAATCCGGCGACACTTGAAGCAGGAGTGAAGTATTTAGTGCTAAGCGCTCTCTCGACAGCATTTCTCGTTTACGGAATCACGTGGATATTCGGAGCGACTGGCCAGACAAATCTACAGCGCATCACGGAAGCCTTAGCGAATCCCGACATCGATCGCGGCGCGGCGCTTTTCGGCATGGTGCTCGTTCTCGTTGCGCTGGGCTTCAAAATCGCTGCGGTTCCTTTCCAAATCTGGGTCCCGGATGTCTATCAAGGCGCTCCTACACCGGTTACCGCCTATCTTTCGGTCGGCTCAAAGGCGGCAGGTTTTGTCGTGCTGCTACGCGTCCTACGTCCATTTCTCATGCTTCCGCAAATGCAACGATTGCTCGTTCTCATCGCGATCTTCACCTTGATTTACGGAAATCTGGCTGCGCTCCCCCAAGGCAACTTGAAACGATTGCTCGCCTATTCCAGCGTCGCACACGCCGGCTATTTGCTGATTGGAGTGGCGTGTTTCGACGGCGGCGCAGTTATCTTTTATCTCGCCGCCTACTTACTTATGACGCTCTTAAGCTTTGCCGTCTTGGTGGTCGTCTCGCAACAAACCGGTGATCGGATTTCGGACTTCGATGGACTAGGGAAGCGCTCGCCATTTCTCGCCTTTGCCATGTTGATCGGGATGGTCTCGCTGGCGGGCGTGCCATTCACAGCGGGATTCCTGGGAAAATTTTTCATCTTCTACGCCGCGATCGCTCAGGGTCAGATCGCGCTCGTCGTCGTCGGTGTGATCACCGTGGGCTGCGGGTTTTACTATTACCTGAAAGTTGTCCGCGCGATGTATTGGCAGTCCACGGCGAAGACGGACAAGATTCCAGTCAGTGCGCTGTCACGCTTTGCGATGAGCGCGCTGATTCTTGCGACGATCGGCCTCGGCATTTATCCGCAGCCGATTCTGAAAGCATTTGAACCAACACGCGGGCGCGTCGCCGCAA
>QHOQ01000103.1:9341-20188 GCA_003219355.1 Verrucomicrobiota bacterium | reverse complement strand
CACGTCATTGTCGCTGAAGCGGAGAAACTCCGAGACGTGATTCCACATCACCACGCGTCCGAGCGGCGCAGCTAACGCAGCGATAAGTAAACCATGATAGCGGCGCGTCACCGCGCCGGAAATCGTGCCGGATGCGTAACCCCCAAGTCCATTCGTTACGAGCCACTCGCGATTGAGCAAAATCTCGCGTGACATTTTTGCCCCATCCCACGGCATCGTGCGCACAACTGAACGGCCAGCTTCAACCTGTTTATTCATCAATTGTCGCTCGGAAGGGCCAAATCACTCAGCCCAATTTTCGCCGTGCCGGCTGGCGTCGCGAAGCTTTTTCCGGCACGAGCCGCAGCGCTACTGCCGCTTCCGCCGGCAATGTCCAACTATCCTGTGTCGCCACCGTGGTCACTCCGAATCCGCCGTAGCGAATTGATTAGCTCGACCACAGTATGTCCCATTCCAAACCGAGCGGAGGCGCCAGTAACGGTTCTGGAATCGGGGCAAGCGTTTGACGTTTGCCGAGATTCACCACGAGCAATCGATCGTCAGCATTTCCGTCGCTGAAATAGCGCAGCACAAAGCTCCTCGGTCCGAGCACGGCCCCGTCCACTGCGTCGGATTTCTGCTCGCGAAAGCGCGAGTCTTCGCGGCGCAACCGCAAAAGATCGATGTGCATGTCGTAGAAATGCTTATTTTTTTCTCGTTCGGAAAAATCGAGCTTGGAGTTTGCAAAAACTTTCGGATCGGATGGCACCGGCAATCGCTTTTGCACTTCATCGGCGGCAAGCGAGGGGAATTGCGCGAGAAATTCGAAGCGCCCTTTACGAATGGCCTCGCGCATCGGGCCGTCTCCGGTGTCTGTAAAAAATGTAAACGGGGTCGAGGCACCGAACTCCTGGCCCTGAAAAAGCAACGGGATCCAGGGCCCAAGCAACAGCAACGCGGTCATGACGCGATAACGGCCGGGGGAAGTTTGGAAACGAAGTCGCTCACCTGCGGCGGTATTTGAAATCTGATCATGATTCTCGATGAACGCGACGAATGCTTCCGGTGGCGCTCCAAATGTCGGCGTGCCGCGCGGCGCTTCCTGCCAGACATAGGGTTGGCCTTGAAAAAGATAGCCGTACTTCACCGCAGAAATGAATTCTTGCGGCGACCCCAAGTAATCCGTGCAATACGCTTCTCGTCTTCCAGTCAGCGCGACGATGGCGCTGTGATGGAAATCGTCATTCCAAACTGTATCGAGGCCGTCGCCGCCTTCGCTGCGTCGCCGAATCAATTTGGCTTCCTGCCGTTCGTTTTCCGCGACCAGAATGATCGAGCGCTTACCTGCCGCCTTGCGCGCGGCGCGGCCAATGGCCCCAACAATGTATTCATCAGAATTGTCCAGGATGCTTTGCGTGGCGTCGAAGCGGAATCCATCGAAATGGAATTCTTCGATCCAGTAGCGACCATTTGTAATGAAAAACTCGCGAACCGGCTTCGAGTTTAGTCCATCGAAATTGATTGAGTCGCCCCAATCGTTTTCCTTGTCGCGAGTCAAATAATCGTTGGAATAAACGCCGAGATAATTTCCATCGGGGCCAAAGTGATTGTAAACAACGTCGAGAATCACGCCTAGGCCTAACGAGTGCGCACAATCGACGAAGCCGCGCAGATCATCTGGAGTGCCATACAAGTGCGTTGGCGCGAAAAGGTTCACCCCATCGTAGCCCCAGCCGAATCTCCCTGGGAAATCCGCGATCGGCATCATCTCGACCACGGTGATTCCGATGCGCGCCAGTTCTGCCAACTGCTCGGCCGCAGCGCGCCACGTTCCTTCCTTGGTGAACGTGCCAATGTGCATTTCGTACATGATTTGGCCTTTTATTTTCAGACCCGGCCACGCTTGGTCCGTCCATTGAAAGCTCTTCGGATCGATAACGCACGATGAGCCATGCGGGCCGGCTGGTTGAAACCGCGATGCGGGATCGGGGTGAAAATGTTCGGCGTTATCTACGCGAAACCGATATCGGGCGTTCGCCCCAGCTTGGACCGAAGCGGAAAAGTATCCGCCTTCCTCAGCCTGGAGGGAATGAAACGTTCGCTTCGCGTCCTTCTCCGCGCTCTCTTCGAGAACAACATCGATATGGTTCGCTTTCGGCGCCCAAACGCGGAAGTGTGTTTCATTTGCGCCGATCAATTCCGCTCCGATCGGATAGCGGCGAAGTGCTCGGGGATCGCACGCCCGAGGCTTTCCCCCGTCACCGGTGTAACGGTTATAGGTTTCGATGGTTTCTCCTTTTCTGTGCAACATCGATAACCAAGAACATGCGGGGCGCTGGCTCAGGAAGCAACCGAACAGGGAGTGCGAGGCTCCACATGGTCTCGAATGGAACCGATTCCGCCACGTCGTTCCGGGCCTGGGTAGTATGGGTGTTCAATGTTCGGCACCCGGTAACATCGAAAAGTGACCGTAGCCGAAACCTGCTAGACCTCGGTAGTTTCCCAGAATTTGAGGAATGCGCTTGGCCAGCTGCGATCGATGACACTCTGTCGAGCAGAGATGCCCATGCGTTCCCGCAGCGCGGGATCGGTAACCAGCGCCCGAATGGCGCGCGTGAAGTCATCGACATCACGCGACTTGGTGATAAGACCGTTCGCTTTGTCTTCTACCAGCTCTTTAGGTCCGCCGGAATCGGAGACAACGACCGGCACCCCGGACGCCTGCGCTTCGATGATGACGTTGCCGAAGGTGTCGGTCGTGCTGGGGAAAACAAAAATATCGGCCGACGCGTACGCCATGGCCAACTGTTTGCCCGTGAGGTAGCCGGTAAAAAATGCCTCCGGCAACGATTCCGCAAACACCTCGGAGTACGGGCCGTGACCAACGACAAAAAGTTGCACGGGAAGACCCTCATCGCGTAACCGTCGGTAGGCATCAGCCAAAACATCGAGATCTTTTTCTCGTGAAATTCGGCCGACATAGAGAAGACGAACCTCGCCATTTTGAGCGCCGAATTTTTCAAAAAATGCGGGATCGCGCCGTGCTGGAGTGAACAGTTGGGTATCGAGACCGCGCGGGAAAATTTTCAGCTTCGCGGAATCGAAGCCGCGCTTGATCCAGCTTTGCCGATATTCTTCCGAGTTTACGAAGACAGTGTCGAGCTGACCGTAGAACCAGTGCATGTAACCCCACGCGGCGCTTTCGAGAAAGCTATCCTCGGTCAGGATGCGGATGTATTGCGGAAAATCGGTGTGATAAATTCCGCTCGTTTGCAGATTGAGCATCTTAGCCGCAAGCAATCCGGTCAACCCGACCGGCCCCGGCGTGCTGACGATAATTTCGGTAAATTTTTCACGCTGAATGTAATCGAGTATTCGTAGGATCGGCGGGAAGCTCAGTTTTTGCAGCTCGTATTCGGGCAGCTCGAATTCGCCGATCGGCTTGAAATTCCTGATTGGGATATCGTCGATGTGCAGCTCGCCGCGTGAAACGACCACGATCAATTCCTTTTCAGCGGCTGCACCGGCGGCGATCATTTTTCGAATCGTTGTCGCAACGCCGTTGACGTCATCGAGCGTATCGGTGAACCAGGCGCGTTTGCCATTTTTCAGCGCGACAGGGATTTCGCCGGTCAACTCTTTGAAAATGCCTCGCAACCATTTTCGCGAGGGCGCCTGGCTATGAAAACCGTAGATGTACGGTGTGAGGATAACCAGAATCGGCACAATCGCGCTGAGGGCCTGCATGCTCTCGACCATGTTGCCACTGCTGATTTGCTGAACGAATTTTTTGAAAAACCGAAACGTCAGCTGCTCGGCAACCATGTTCGCCATGAGAAATGTGCGCCGCTCCGCCTCGTTGACACCATCCAATCGCTCGGCGAGTTTCGCCTTTACCTCGGGACGCGAAAAATAACCGGAAAGCTCTTTCCAGAGCGACACATTCGCGGGTTTGAGCAGTTCGAAGATTTTTCCCGACAATACAGCCTGTCCAAACAGGCTTCCTTTTTCTGCGAGCGTGAATTCGGTTGGATCGCGCCCTTCCATAAAACGCGAAAACATTTTTTCCAGCAACGCCGCACTCGGTCCGAGCTTTTCGTGGAAACGATCTTCGATGAAACAGGCGACCGTGTTGTAGAAACCGTGCGACAACGCGAGCGGAGTTCCGCCGTGACCTGCCGCGCTGCAATAGCCGTTGCGAACGTGTTCCAGAAATTTCTGCGGGGAATTGGCCGCTGGTGTTTCCGTATAAGCGGAAGCGGCAAATTGCCCGCCGTGATCATCTGAGCCACCGACCAAAATCTTTTTCCACGGCTCCGCGTGTGTGGGCGCCAGGTTGTGGCGATTTGCGAATAGATCGATCTTGTCGGGCGTCAGTTGCCTGAAAAGAGTTTGGGCAAGATCGCTTAGAAGAACGTCGCGCAGACCATTGATCCCCTCGAAATGCTTGAAAAGAAGGATAAGCCGTTCGAGGTGACTCGCGTCAAGTTGGCCGTTAACGCTGTAAAGAGGATGCGCAACTGCATGCGTGATCTGCGCCATTTGGAGATAGCGCTGCAGCTCGAAAATATTATCGCGGACGCCTTCGATTTCGCGGTGTTGCTGTTCTGAAATCCCCCAGACAAGGATGTGCAGCTTGCATGGATCGTGCGGAAAATAGGTTGTAACCTGTTCACTGATAAACACTTGCGGTAAATCTATAATTTGGAGACAGCCTTCAATCGTATCGTGATCAGCAATCGTGACGTAATCCATCCCAAGTTCCAGCAACTGTCGATGCAGCTCCTTGGGATCGGAGTAGCTGTCGGGAAAATCGAAACGACGAAACAACCATTCCTCAGAACGGGCACTGTGCCGCGAGTGAATATGAAGATCGCACTTGCTCATGCTTTACGCTTCCCGGTCTACCATCAATCTCTGCTCGGCGATCCATTCACGATATGTCGTTGGCGTTCTGGTTTCATTCATTACATCCATGAACCGTAGAATCTGTCCCCAAACGGTGGGATGAGAATAATCGGGCGGATGGATGCTTAGCCGTAAGAGGACATTGTTCTCCAAGAACTGGAACAGAGCAGCATTCCAGGCTCGACTCACGTCTCGCCGCCAACTGCTTCGAATGCTGTAGACAATCGACCTTGCCGGAAACACTTCGCCTGAACGGAGATCGTGCACTGTCCGCAATCGCGTCGTGTATTCCAATTCGGCATCTCGTGCGGCGCGTTCACTCTCTCGGCTCAGCAACCAGGCAGGGGCCACAAAACCTCGCGGAGTCAGGCCGCTTGCACAAAATTCATCGCGCGCGTTCGTAATTCGCCGCAGGGCTTCCTCATAATCAAGGTCATAAAATTCGCCTTCGTTATCAGTGTACAACCTGGTTAAAAATTTGTCGCGCAAGGTTTCATTTGGGCCGCGTGGACGTTCGTGGAAATAACCATGGATGACGATTTCATGGCCCTCCGATTCCAGGTCCCGCAGCCACGAGACGAATTGCCGATCTCTTGTCGCCAAACCTTGATGATGGTAATCGGGTACAACGAGAAGAGAACAGACGCGCACACCACGGCGAACGAGTTCCGAAATGATCTTGTCTGCAAGATCTCGGGTCGAAGGCGCAACGTCGTGCAGCGAAATAACCATAAAGTCTCTTGTAGCGGCCGCGGCCGAAACCAGTGGGAGGAATTGAGTGGCAACCACCGAAGTCATATTCGCAAACTTTCACAAGCGCTCTCTCCTAGGAAAACGCGAAAAACACAGGGTAACCGTCGTTACTCTCCTATCCGCACAATGGCACGAAACTCGCTTTGAGTCACGGGCATGACAGAGAGCCGCGATTGACGAATTAGCTGCATTTTCTCGAGCGGCGGAGCGGTTTTGATTTGTCGGAGCGTAACGGGTCGGCGCAGAGATTTGCTCGGAGCAAGATCGATCGCGCTCCAATCGCCCTCTGTTGCAGTCGGATCGGGATAGGGTCCGTGCACAACTTTGGCGATGCCGACCACAGCTTTGTCCTCGCCGCTATGATAGAACAGAACTTCGTCACCGTTTCGCATCTTGCGCAGGTTGTTTCGCGCTGTGTAGTTCCGAACGCCCGTCCAGTCCGTTTTGCCGTCGGCGAGAAGATCCGACCACGAATAAGAAGAGGGTTCCTGTTTGACTAACCAGAAATTTTTCATGTCCGAGTAGTTAACCAATTCTCGCGCATTCGACAACTGCGCCGGGTTGTTTCACAATCGATCTGATGTCGCGCCTGCCATTCATCGCTTTCGAAGGGTCGGAGGGCTGCGGGAAATCTACCCAAGTGCAGAGACTGGCGGCGCATCTCGAGCAAGCAGGTATTCCATATCTCGTGACCCGCGAGCCGGGTGGGACTCCCATTGGTGAAACCATTCGCGAACTCCTCCAGTTTGCGCCACACGGCGCCGCTATGACGCCGCAAACAGAACTATTGTTATTCGAGGCAAGCCGGAGTCAGCTTGTCCGTGAAATGATCAAACCGGCGCTCGAACGCGGCCTTTGCGTAATCTCCGATCGTTTCTTCGACTCTACCACCGTATATCAAGGCGCAGCGCGAAAGCTCGATGCGGAAATGGTTGCGCGGCTGAACAGGTTTGTCGCTGGCAATGCTATCCCCGATCTAACCCTCATACTGGATGTCGATCCGGTGACTGCGCGTTCCCGAATGAAACGTACGGTGCGCAGACCAGATCGGATGGAACAGGAATCTGGGGAGTTTTATGATCAGGTTCGGGCAGGTTACCGGGAACTTGCGGAGCGCGAACCGAATCGGATCGTCTTGATAGACGGGGTGCGACCGGCCGATGAGGTGGAGCATGAGATTTGGAAATTGATCTCTACGCGATTTCCAAGGCTTACTCCGAAGTCAAAAATCGAAAGTCAAAAATCAAAGACTTAAATGGGCTTTTCTCGAGCAGTGGCGTTCGAATACTTGCGACGAGCGCATGAGCAAAATCGGCTTGCACACGCTTATTTGATTTCGGGGCCGACCGGCAGCGGAAAGCAGTTGCTCGCGGCGGAGCTGGCCAGTCTCGTGAACGGAACAAAGGCAAGCGATGTTTTCTCTGTCAAGGCTCGGGACATTTTCATCGCCCAGCCCGAATCGAAATCAAGGCGTATTATAATTGAACAGATTCGCGATCTTGAGCATACCCTGCAAATGCGGGCATCGAACGGTCGACATAAAGTCGCGATTATCTCCGAGGCTGATCGGCTCCAACCGCAAGCTGCGAATGCATTTCTCAAAACATTGGAGGAGCCGCCGAAAGATTCGTTACTGCTCCTGTTGAGCGCGCTGCCCGAAGCTCTGCCGGACACAATTCTCTCTCGATGCATTGCGATTCCACTTGCTCCAGCCGACGAGCACAAAAGCAAACTGGAAGAAAAAGAGCTCGTAAAGTTGCTTCAGCAGGCGGTGAGTGAACAGAACTGGAGTATTCAGTATGCATATCGGCTGGCTCAGAAGTTTCAGCGTCTGCTCCGTGTGATTCGTGAACAAATTAAGGATGAAACGGACGAAACACTCAAACGCGAGGAAGCGCGCTACAAGAATTCGACTGACGGCGCCTGGCTCGAAGAACGGGAGGAATATTACAAAGCGCTCATCCAAAGTCTCTATCTGCAACGGCGCGCCCGACTGATCGAAATACTATTTGCCTGGTGGTCCGATGTTCTTCGATCTAGCAGTGAGGTCAGTCGCATCGATTTGCCGAACGCACGAAGAGAAACTGGCGCACTAGCCAAGCGTTTCACTCCGACGGAGATTTTGCGACGCATCCGTTGTCTGGAGGAATTGCGTGATCATCTGAACCGCAATATTCAGGAAGCACTGGCCATTGAGGTCGCTTTCCTGGCGATTTTCACTGCTTAAATGCTGCAGGAGTTGGCGAAGATCCTATGATTTACCTAAAACCCAGAGAAGCGGCCGTTCGCAACTTTAAAGGACACACACTTTTCCCCAGGATAAGAAATTATGAGATTTGAAAACCAAGTCGCAGTCGTGACAGGAGCGGGGCGGGGGATTGGTCGGGCAATTGCATTGCGACTGGCGGCTGAAGGCGGACGTGTAGCGTGCGTAAGTCGCACGGAACGGAATGCAAATAACACTGCGGATGAGATCAACGCGACACGGCCGGGTGTAGCAAGAGCTTATCCAGTTGATGTCTCGGATCATGCCGCGGTGCAAAAATCCGGCGCCAAAATTCTCGAAGATTTCGGCAAGATCGACATCCTGATCAACAACGCCGGTGTGACCCGCGACGGACTTAGCATGCGCATGCCAGTGGAAGATTGGGACGCGGTGATTAACACGAACTTGAAAGGCGCATTCAATTTCGTTCAGGCTGTACAGCGCGCCATGATCAAGCAGCGAAGCGGCCGCATTATTAACATCAGCTCGGTAATCGGTTTGATCGGAAATGCGGGCCAAACCAATTACGCTGCGAGCAAGGCCGGCTTGATTGGTTTCACAAAATCGCTTGCGCGCGAATTGGCCAGCCGCAACATCACGGTGAATGCCATCGCGCCCGGATTTATCACCACCGACCTGACCGCCGGATTATCGGACGACATCAAAAACACGATCCAATCGAAAATCCCGCTCGGCAAAACAGGCACGCCCGAGGACATTGCCAGCGCGGTGGCCTTTCTCGCTTCGGTGGAGGCCAGTTACATTACGGGGCAGGTTTTGTGCGTTGATGGCGGGATAGTCATGTGATGAGGTCGCTAACACTTGACTAGCTCCACAAACAATCACCCGCGCAGCATGATGATTGCGCGCCCTTCCGCTAGAAGAACGTCGCCGGAAAAGACGCGGCATTGGTAAACGGTGTTGGCGGCCTCTCCGAATAGACGGCAGGCGTAAATCTGGAGCGGCGACCCCAAGTCATCCAGGCGCGTGACGTGCAGCCGTGCATCACGCAACGCAGCCAGGTAGCCGGGTGGGGCAATCGCGCCCGCCAATCGGGCTCGCAATCCACCATGTACGGCAGCGGCCTGGGCGGCGTATTCGAAAGCATGCACGGCCGACAGCCGTCCATCGCGCCGCAATGGATTCGCCGGATCACGATGCGTATCAGTCATGCAGATAATCGAGCGATCATTCCACTCGATTACGCTATCCAACAGGCACATCAGCCCGGAATGTGGAATGAGGGTGCGGATTTCCGGTTTGTTAACCAGCGTATCCATGGTTCCCAAACCTTTCACGCGAGCGGCTTCTAATCCCAGAACGGATAGAAATTAAACCAGTTGTACGGCGCAAGTCGCGCGAAGTGCTCTAACCGCTCGACATAGTTCTGCATCCAATGCTGAATGTCTTCGGCGCGGCGGTCGCGATGCAAAATTATCTCGCCGGCAAAATGCTCAAAGTAAATTTCGTAGCGCCGGCCACCACGATAAAGGCCGAAGAACAGGATAACAGGACAATGCATCACGGCGGCAAGCAGAATCGGGCCGGCCGGAAATTCAGCAGTCGCGCCTAAGAATTGACAACACGTCGTCTTGTCGTTGGCCGAGGTGCGATCACCTAACATTCCAATAAAGAAGCCCGCATCCAGGCTTTCCTTCACTCTGAGCAGAGTATCCGGCCGGTCCGGCACAATGACAGTGCCGGCGATCTTCGGGTTCAGGGCATCTAGGAAGCGAGTAATATTTTGGTTGTGCGCGATGTCCATCAACACCTTAAGCGGAAAATCCTGCTGCGTGACGCCGAGCGTGCGCAATACTTCGAAACTACCGAGATGCGAACCCAATAGGATGCAGCCTTTGCCGCTTTCGATTTGGCGCTCCAGGATTTCCTTCTGATGAAGCGTTACGTCAAATTGTTCGAACTCGCCCCTTAGCAGATAAACGCGATCCAAAATCGTAGCCGCGAAGCAATGGAAATGCTGGAAGACATGCCACCAATGCGGCGGCCCGGCCCGCATGCGTTTTAAATATTGGTACGATACGCGCCGGGCTGCACGCGCGCTAATTACGAAATAAAGCGTGACCGGATAGAGCAGAAGCCTTGGCACCCAGCGCCTCATGTGGACGGTGATCCAAGCAACGAGGCGCAGTAAGGCAGGAGTACCGCGCTCCGGCAAGGTCGCCCAACGATGCTCAGGCAGGGCTTTAGCTCCGAAAGCTCTCGGGGTCATTTGTGGTAGGAGGGGTTTTGCCCGCAAATAGCACCAGTGAAGAAATGCGGATAGATCTCGCGAATGCCATTGACATCGGGCGCGACTTCGGTGCGCTCAAAACCGGCGCGCGTAAATGCACTGCGCCACTGATCTGCGGTCAGAAAACCGGGATTTGGGCGAATTTCGGGATCTGTCTGGACCTCGGTAAAGCTTTCCAGAATCTGGAACATTAGTTCCGGGTACATCGGCTGATTGACATAGGGCCGCAGGCATTCGCCGATCACTAGCCAGCCATCGGCGGTCAGAGCAGAGAGGGCTTGGTTCAAGCTAAACAAAAGATTCTTGGAGACATGCAGCACGTTGACGGCGTATACGAGATCGAAATCACCTGGAGCGACGCCTTGAATGTCCCACGGCAAATTGACGTCGAGCGCGGCCCATTCTAACGCCAGATCAGTATACTGCTTTGCCAGATCGCGTTGAGCGCGCCGCCGGAAGAATACGTTCGGCTCTGTAATGAGGTAACGTTCGATTTGCGGCAGAAGCCCGCGTTCATCAAACCAACGGACCAACGTTTCAGTGGCGCTGCCGGCGCCGGCGCCGAGTTCTAAGATCCGCAGCCTTGGTCGAGTGGACACACGATCAGCAGCGAGGATCGCACTGACCCAGTTATTTACTGCGTAAGTTAAGTTGTCGTTGTGAAAATATTTTAACCACAGCAGTATTCCT
>QHOQ01000103.1:0-9307 GCA_003219355.1 Verrucomicrobiota bacterium | reverse complement strand
GAGGCCTGCGGCATAATCCAATAAATCCAAACTCGCAGCATTGGCGGGATCAATACTAAGCCCCACTGCATGCAAGCGGTCGAGCTCGGGTTGCCATGGTGCCCGTCGCAGATGGTAAGAGCGGGCGCCGCCGTTGGCATGGGCCTCCACGCAACGGGTCTCGATCAGGCGCTCCAAAATCCAACCCAAGGCGAAACTGAAACCCGGCTGAAAAGAAAGCGCCTGACAAAGCTCATTCGCCGATTGCCACTTGCCGAGTTGATCCATGGCGTCCAACCGGCGCAACAGATCGATAGCTAGATCGATGCTATACCGCTCCATCAGTTCAATGCTTTGGTACAAGCGTTCGCTAAACACCGATGGCGGGTAACCTTTGAGCCAATGCTCCAAACGCGGATCACTCGGCTGAGCTATAAATATAGGCGCGTCAGATGATGCCGCGTTCACGACGTCAGCTTGCATCGCGACAAACTTCAAGTCGACCTTCAACTATCACTCGATCTTCCACGCGACAGCAAAAATCGACTACGCTCTCGACGTCGTGACTCGCGGACAGACAGATAGTGAATGGCTGCTCAGGCCTTAAGGGTACGAGAAACTTGGCTATTCGTATGACAGTAAGGTGAGAATCTCTATGCCACTCGGTCAAAGCTGCGACAACTTCATCGAGGATCACGACGCCAGGCACGATAGGAGTGCCAGGGAAATGCCCGGGCAAGCTGGGATGATCAGCGCCGATCGCGCGGCTAACTTCAAAGTTCAAGCAGCGAAGTTTCACTCATGCCCTCAAATCCAGCAACTCGGCGACCGAACACCCCCGAATGTTCTATTGTTCATCCGTTTCAGAACCGACTTCACGAATGCGGTTGCTACTTCAAAGCGGCGGCCTCGAGGCGTTCACGAGATTTGCCGACAATGTGCGTGGAGGAGAATCCGAACTGCTCGCAATAGGCCGCAAACGCTCTGGCGGCTTCCGCTGGGTCAAAGCCAAACTGCGATAGATCATACCGATGATTGCCATATTGTTCCGGTGGCTGTCTGGCGAGTACGACGCGCATTCGCTGTTCCGTTTCGGGTGAGAGCAGCCATCCAAAATGCTGATAGATGCGTCGAATAGCGGCTATGGGATCGCGACGGAGCTCGAGGAAATCGAGGTCGCAAATCCGTTTGCGCAGCAGTCGATCGCGATCCTGCAAAAAGGTATCAAGCGTTTGTGACCAATACTGGATCGCGTCGCGGCAAACCATAAACGGATCCACCGAGTCGCTAAAGACACGGCGGAGGATCGTAATCAAACTTGATACCGAAGCCATTGCCTCGAGTGGCGCACGATGAGTCTGCACGAAGAGTGCATCGGGATAGACGGAAAGCAGAGTTGGCAGGGCGGACATATGGGTAGGCGCTTTTAGAATCCAACGCCGCGCACTTCGGCGGAACTGTAAATGTTGCAGGAACCGACGATGATATTCGTATGCCGGCAGCAAATCCTGGCGGAAGAACCAGGCCCGATAGGAGGGCACATAATACATCGTATCAAACTGATCACTCATAAAGCTGGGAGTCATCAGGCCGACACACTCCTGCGGGAGCTCCGCGCTTACAGGGTGCACGTGGTGAAACGTGGGCGCCAGCCAGTTAAAGCAGTTACACCTTTGAGTCGCGTGCTGAATTCGTCGTCGCTCATTGTCGCCTGTAGGCGGGGACGGTGTCATCACCTCCCAAGTCAGCGGAACTCGATGTTCCGGGTCGGCAGCGAGCAAGGTGTGCAAGAGAGTAGTGCCGCTGCGAGGTAAGCCCACGATAAAGAGGGGTTCTCGGATTTCCTCGTGCGCAATCCCACGATAAAGCTGCCGATCCCGTTCCATCATCAAACGTAAACACAACGTGTGCAAGAGGTCGCTCCGAAGGGCGATCCTTCCAATCAAGCTAAGTCGGGCCTCGCGCCGGCATGACTCGAGCAGCCGAGAGATGGCTTCGAAAAAATCGCCGCCGCCAAAATCGTCGAGACCGCAGCGGCGCTTCGCGGTCTCGATCAAATCAACTGCAAGAAGTGGGGTGCGTTGAATTCGGGTTTTCTCCAGCAATGCGCCGCATCTATTTAGAAACCACACAGGCAAGAGAGGTCGAGTCTGCTCGAGGGTGGTCGCGACCGTGTTCATTCGATTAAGGCCATTAGTTAACATCCTGCCGGGTTTCGTGATCGCTGGTTATAGAACTTTAGGAGAATGCCATGCCGCGTGCAGTAACTGTCAAGCAGCGAAATGTGGAGTTGAAGGCGGTTGCGTGCTGCGCGCATTCGTTCCATCGTGCCCGATATGAAAACCGAGAAAGCCACATTCGGCGCCGGATGTTTTTGGGGCGTGGAAGAAACTTTCCGGAAATTGAAAGGCGTGGTCTCGACAGCCGTTGGCTACGCGGGCGGGACAAAAGAGAATCCGACTTACGAAGATGTTTGCACGGACGAGACCGGGCACGCCGAAGTGGTGGAAATCGAATTTGATCCATCGCAACTGAAATACGAAGCACTGCTCGATGTTTTTTGGTCGAACCACAATCCGACGATCTTGAATCGGCAAGGCCCTGACGTTGGAACACAATATCGTTCAGTGATTTTCTATCATTCACCCGAGCAAAAAGCGGCCGCAAAAGTTTCCAAGGAGAAAATCGACCAGAGCAAACGCTTTCGCAGTTCGGTCGTGACGCAAATTGAGCCCGCCATGAAATTCTGGCGCGCCGAAGAATATCATCAACGCTATCTCGAGAAGCGTGGCCAGTCGC
The DNA here is from genome assembly GCA_003219355.1 of Verrucomicrobiota bacterium. Taxonomy (GTDB): domain Bacteria; phylum Verrucomicrobiota; class Verrucomicrobiia; order Chthoniobacterales; family UBA10450; genus Udaeobacter. The sequence continues at coordinate 6,529 of QHOQ01000103.1, read as the reverse complement.
ATTGCGCGATTTGAATCCAATCGCGCATGACTCGGGAAGTGATCCGCACAAGGAATTTTGCCGCCGATGCGGCGGATTTTATTCTGAATCAAGCACAAAAAGCGATCGACGAGCGGAATGAATTTCGGATCGCCCTATCCGGTGGAAACACTCCGCGGCCAGTTTACGCACGGCTTGCCACGATCGCACGCGATCTGCCGTGGGAATCGATTCAAATCAGTTTTAGCGACGAGCGTTGCGTTCCGCCAGATGACGTCCAGAGCAATTTCCGAATGGCGCGTGAAACTCTCTTCGTGCCCGCCGCGATTCCCGAAAAATCGATCATGCGCATGCGCGGCGAAATCGATCCACCAATCGCGGCAGAGGAATATGAAGATCACCTCGATCTTTTGGCAAAACAGCGCGGCGAACACGCTTATCAGCACGACCTAATTCTGCTTGGTTTAGGGGACGATGGCCATATCGCGTCGCTCTTTCCGGATACCGTCGGGCTTGACGAAACAACGCGGCGAGTGATCGCGAATTTCGTACCGAAATTTAATTCGTGGCGGCTGACGTTCACATTCCCCCTTATCAATCACGCCCGGCAGATTTGTTTTTTGGTGAATGCAATGGAAAAAGGAAACGTGATCGAGCGCGTCCTGCGAGGCGATCCGCAATTGCCGGCATCGCGAGTTACACCCGCTACTGGCGATGTAACCTGGATCCTTAGCTTGTTGCCTTGAATGCTTCGTTTGATCGGCTGCGGCGCAATCCCGCAGCCGCCGTCGCGGGCGGGTGTTCGGCGTCGACGACCCCAGCCACAACGTTTAAGAATTCAATCTTTAGTACTGCTCGCCCTCGTCTTCTTCTGGCGGCACTACGCGATCGTCAACGGCATAAGCATGAAGCATTACCGCGATTAAGTAGAAAAAAAAGAGACCGGCGCCGAAGCCCGCGGACGCGATTGCGGCCAAAAACACGAAAATCCCAGCGGGAACCGCGCCGGCCATCCACAAGAAACCCGCAAGTCTATGTCCTTTATAAATGTGCCCCAGACCTGGGATGATACTTAACAACACCGCCATCGCATCGCTCGCTTTTCCTTCGGCGGTTTCGGTCGCGCTGCGCGTCCAATCGCATCGATCACAAGTTGTCGCGCCCTTCGACAACAAATGGCCGCAATAGGGGCACGGCACTTTGTTGGCGTCGTCCAATGCGGGCTTGGCGGTTGGCGCGTCTGTGTACTCTACGTCCATTTCCTCCAATTATTGAAGGTCACAAGATGGACGGAATTCGTCAAGCAAACTTACGAAGGCGGGGATAGTAATCGGCGGTGCAAATTTCCTAAGGGTGGTTCAAATTGTCGCTGATGGCGTCACTCATCCAAATAGTCCGATATTTGGACACGTATTTGCGCATTTGCGAAATTGAGGATTGGCCAAATGCGTTAAACGGTTTGCAGATCGAAAATTCGGGTCGGGTCACAAAAATTGGGGCAGCGGTCGATGCTTCTACCCATGTCTTGACGGAAGCCACAAAGAGAGATGTCGATCTTTTGGTTGTGCATCACGGATTGTTCTGGCCCGGATTGCAACCGGCGACCGGTGCGTTGTATCGACAATTAAAACTCGCGCTGAAAAACGACATCGCGCTTTACAGCGCGCATCTTCCTCTCGACATCCATCCGAAGGTTGGCAACAACGCCGAGCTGGCAACGGCGATCGGATTGAAATCAACCGCGCCATTTTTTAAAGAGAAAGGAGAACTCATTGGCTTGAAAACGCGCGCTTCGTTGCCACGAGAAGAGCTCATCCGCAAATTGCGCAAAGTGCTGGCCGGCCCCGTGAAGACGTTCGACTTCGGCCCGAAGAAGACGCATACGATTGGCATCATAACGGGCGGCGCTGGTTCGGAGGTGTACCGCGTTGCTGGAGAAAAGATCGACACCTTCATTACGGGCGAAGCGCCGCATTGGGCCGCTGTCGCCGCCGAAGAGCTCGGGATCAACCTTTTGCTCGGCGGTCATTACGCCACCGAAACATTTGGGGTGAAGGCACTCGGGGCGCACTTGTCGAAACGATTCGATGTTTCATTCGCGTTCATCCATTGCCCAACCGGAATCTGACAAGCGCGTTCGTTACCGATGTATGTCGGTGCTGTGAGATTTTCTTTACGCTTCTCGCGACAGCACCAATCTCGACTTTCGGCGCGACGAAAGACGTTCCGCCGATTCGGGTAGCTCGTATAAGGCGGTCCCGCTGCGTCACGAGCATTTGAACAAAATAATCATAGACATGAGGATCAATGGGCGTCCTGCGAATTTGGAAAGAGAGCTATATGCGCAGTGGGCCAACGTACTTTGTGGTCGCGGGTGCCATGCACATGGAAGGGCGAACCGGCTCTTATCTTTGCTTCGGCAACGTGGTTACCGTATTTAGTAAACTTGACCGCCCGCCGAGAACACTCTGGTGCGGCAACCTCCGCGATTTTTTTCTTTCGTAATTTCTCAGACACTGTTCTTTGTTCGCCGATGACAGCGGCGCAAGACCGACGAGCGAGCACGCGTGCGACGGGAATCGTCGGCATTGCGATTTTGTGCAGCCGCATTCTCGGACTGATTCGAGAAATGGTGTTTGCCGGGCTCTTCGGCGCGGGAAGAAATCTTGACGCGTTTTTGATGGCGTTCCGGTTGCCAAATTTGCTGCGGGATCTGTTTGCGGAAGGTGCGTTGTCAACTGCATTCATCACCACATTTTCAAAACAAATCGCCGTCCAAGGGGACGAATCCGCCTGGCGACTTGCAAACAAAGTCGCGACGCTCACTGCCGTTTTCATGAGCGCGGTCACGCTGCTCGGAATCCTCTTTGCGCCGCAGCTTGTCGATCTTCTAACGTGGGGGAGTTGGCCGCCGGATAAAACAGCGCTTACGATTTTGCTCACGCGAATCATGTGGCCGTTCATGCTGCTCGTGTCCCTAGCGGCGCTCGTGATGGGAGTTCTTAATGCGAAGCACGTCTTCGGACCGCCCGCGATGGCGTCAAGCTATTTTAATCTCGGCTCCATCATTGGCGGGGTGGCGATCGGTTGGTGGCTCGATCCACATTTCGGTGCACGTTCTCTCATCGGTTTGGCAATTGGCACGCTCATCGGCGGTACCTGGCAATTGATCGGGCAGTTTCCGTCGCTGCACCGCGTTGGCTACAAGTATCGCTCCGATTTTCGATGGCGCGATGAGGGTGTGCGGACCGTGCTCGCGTTGATGGGACCGGCGGTAATCGCGGCCAGCGCCGTGCAAGTGAACGTCCTTATCAACAGCGGATTTGCCGCAAGTCTCGGCAATGGTCCGGTGAGCTGGCTCAATATCGCCTTTCGCCTGATGCAATTGCCGCTCGGAATCTTCGGTGTCGCGATCGGCACCGTCACGCTGCCGCTCGTTGCGAAAAGCGCGGCAATCGGCAATATCGACGAGTTTCGCGCAATCCTTGCTCGTGGAATGCGGCTCGCGTTCTTGCTCACTATTCCTTCAGCGATTGGACTGACCATGCTTGCATCGCCGATCATCAGCGTAATTTATCAGCACGGACGATTCACGGCGGAGATGACGCGGCAAACTGCTGGGGCATTGCAGTTTTACGCCGTCGGACTCGTTTCATACGCAGTTTTGAAAGTCCTTACGCCGGCGTTTTACGCCGTCGGTAAACGCAATACGCCAATGGTCGTGAGCTTCCTTGCAATTGGTACGAATCTTTTTCTCAATTGGCTTTTCACGTTTCGGCTTGGCTGGGGGCACCGCGGTCTTGCGTTTTCCACAAGTTTAGTCGCAACGATCAATTTTCTTTTGCTCTACGGATTGATGTGGCGGCACATACGCAGATTGGAAACACGCCGGCTGTTCGCCGGGCTCGGCAAAATCTGCGTGGCCGGCGTGCTGCTTGCGCTGGTTTGTTGGGCGGCAAATCATTGGTGGCTCGACGCATGGGAGCGTTTGCGCTTTTTCGAAAAGTTATTCGCGCTACTCGTCGCGATCGTCGCTAGTTTGATAACATTTTTCGGCACAGCATTCCTGTTGCGCGTCGATGAAGTGCAGGACGTTGTCGACCTCGTTCGGCGGCGATCTACAAGCCGGCCGTTGTAGGGCGCCTAGGTCAGACGCCGATCCATGACGGTGACGCTTCTCAGAAGCGCCCTACAATTATCCCAGCGCTTGATCGAGATCCTCGATCAAATCGTCGGCATTTTCGAGACCGATCGACAACCGCAACAGACTTTCCGGTGATGTTGTTCCCTTACCCTCGATTGAAGCGCGATGTTCAATCAAGCTTTCCACGCCACCCAGGCTGGTGGCGCGAATGAAGATTTTCGTTTTCGCGGCGACATTCATTGCTGCCTCGCGACCGCCCGCAACATCGAAAGAAAGCATCCCACCAAACATCGACATCTGCTTTCCCGCGATCTCATGGCCCGGATGCGAGGGTAATCCGGGGTAATGCACGTGCTCGACTTGTTGATGTTGCGCCAGAAAGCAAGCGACTTTCATTGCATTTTCCGAGTGTGCGCGCATCCGCCATGGCAGTGTGCGCATCCCCCGTAAAATCAGCCAGCAATCGAAAGGCGAGGGGATTGCCCCGCCGGAATATTGAATGGTGCGAACACGCTGGAAAAATTCGTTCTCGGTCCTTGAGACAACAATTCCGCCGGCGACATCGCAGTGACCACCAAAATACTTAGTCGTTGAGTGCAGAATGAGATCGGCGCCGAGATCGAACGGGCGCTGCAACACCGGAGCCCATGTATTATCGCAAACGCAGAGCACTCCGACGTCGTGAAGGATCTGCGTGACCGCTGCAATGTCGACGATCTTCAGGAGCGGATTTGAGGGCGTTTCCATCCAGGCGAGTTTTGTTTTCTTTCGAAGCGACTTTTTGACGGCAGCCAAGTCGCTCATGTCGATGAAATCGGCTTCCAATCCCCAGCGCAAAAATATTTCGCAAAGCAATCGTGACGTGCCGTAATAAGCATCGAGATGCGCAAGAACATGATCTCCGGGCTCCAGCGCCTGGAAAATGGCCATCGTTGCAGCCGTTCCTGAACCAAATGCCGCACCTGCCGCACCGCCTTCGAGCGCGCTAATTCCCTCTTCCAGCGCCTGACGATTTGGATTGTTGTTGCGGGTGTACATGAACCCATGCGGGTAGCCTCCTTCGACATCGCGCTCGAACGTTGTGGATAGGTGAATAGGCGCCGACACAGCACCAGTCGCGGGGTCGATGGCATGTCCGGCGTGAACGGCTACAGTTTCAATTTTCATCTCGACTGATTTTTGAAGGGAACGCTACGGATTCCAAAGCTGATTGTCGATCTCAAGCAATGGCTTCGATTTGACGGGTCGATTTGCTCAGCGCAAATAGCGACTGCATTTCTCGATCGGATGTTCTAACTTCCGAATTCCTTCACATGACTATCTACAACGACGATGTGTTTCGAATGGCTTGTGCTCAATTCCAGGTCATTGCGGATTACCTGAACATCGATAAAAACCATCGCGATCGTCTCATGTATCCGAAACGCGCCATTGCCGTGACGCTACCCGTGCATTTGGATGATGGCAGCACGAAGACGTTTCAGGGTTATCGGGTGCAGCATCACTTGACGCTTGGTCCCACTAAAGGCGGGACGCGCTTCGCTCCTTCATTATCAATGGGCGAGACGGCCGCGCTCGCTATGTGGATGAGTTGGAAATGTGCGCTCGCCAACCTGCCTTACGGCGGAGCCAAGGGCGGGGTCGCGGTCGATCCGTCAAAACTGTCGCGAACCGAACTGGAGGCGCTTTCACGCCGTTACATGCAAGAGATGATTCCGTTCGTCGGTCCGCATACCGACATCATGGGACCTGATATGGGTACGAACGAACAGATTATGGCGTGGTTCATGGATACGTATTCCGTTTATCAGGGGTACGCTGTGAGTGAAATTGTCACAGGCAAACCGGTCTCCATCGGTGGAACGGAAGGCCGACGCGAAGCCACCGGACGGGGGGTAGTCTACCTAATTGAGCGCGCCATGAACGTGCTGAAGATCGACCCCGAAAAATGCACCGCGATCGTGCAAGGTTTTGGCAATGTCGGATCAGTTGCGGCTTTGTCACTTGCGCTGAAAAGCGGCGTTAAGGTCGTCGGGATCAGCGACGCGCATGCAGCGCTTTACAATCCCAAGGGAATCGATGTCAAAGCTGCCGAGCAGCACATTCTAAAAAAAAGACACTTGAGAGCGTTCGCCCAAGGCGATCATGTCGACCCAAACCAATTGCTCACGATGAAATGCGACGTGCTCATTCCGGCGGCGGTGGATCGCGTCATCACCGAAAAGAATGCTGCGAAGTTGCAGTGCCGTATTCTCGCCGAAGCCGCCAATGGCCCAACCACGCCGGCGGCAGATCTCATTCTGGAGCAGCGGTGGGATGAGATATTCGTGATTCCCGATATTCTGTGCAACGCGGGGGGCGTAATCGTTTCCTATTTCGAATGGGTGCAAGGCCTGCAGAGTTTCC
>QHOQ01000102.1 GCA_003219355.1 Verrucomicrobiota bacterium | reverse complement strand
TCCGATGTTAGGACGGCCCACATGGAGTTTCTGCTTAAAGGCCGGCGGAGCGCCCCAGATTGCAAGCTCCTCCACTTTCGACTTCATCATTCAACTGGCCGCGAGCGTGGGGTGCGGCGTGTATCGAAAAGCGAGCACTAAACACCTAATGGTAAACATATGTGGTGTATTGATATAGGCCATAGTCGTGGCGGAAGATAAAATTTCGGCTCACCTTCCGGCTTAAAAAGGAGGCGAGGATATCGAATGGCAGGTGAAAGAGATCGTCGCGCTCCCAATCCACCTGTTTGGACATCGCGTTAAAAGCGATACCAACTTCCGCGTGTTCGAAAACTTTCGCTACGAGCCGTTTGAAATAAGAAAACATTTCGTCAAAGGAGAGCCCACACTTTTCTGTGAAAACTCCGTTCATTACGATGTAGTCGAAGTTTGGAATTGTTGTGTCCTCATTGAGCAAATCGACACAATAGTAATTCACCGCAGGAAACTTGCTCTTCGACAGTTCGATAAACTTCTCAGAGAGGTCGAGACCAGAGTAGCTGATGCGATCCATCCGGCGCGTGAGAATGTATTCGTAAAGATGCGAAGCCCCACAGCCGAAATCGAGCAACTGAACAGACGCGTTGCGATCGGCAGGTCGAATGACATCGAGCATGACGCCATAAGAGATCTCCGCGTCTCTTTGCCTCGGCCAATCAACACCAAGGTGCGTGTCACCGTGACGTTGCAAACACGATTCGTAATGCGAGACGATACCGAGATACTCTTTGTCCATCATGATTAGACGAATTCGCAAGCACGATACGGAGGGAGGTAGTCCATTTCACTTTCGCTTTCAGTGGTCTCGCCGCCTCGAGTATCGGGAATTCTTGCCCCAAAACAGACGCAACGCGAATACCTTTCTATTCAGCGCATCCTCGGCGGGAATAGTCGAAGCGTTTTCTCGTATCACTCGAGAACCACTTGAGCGGATATTAATGCTGGAGAGACACATTGTGCAATCGTCGTTAGACTGGCAGAGACTCAGAGAGATCTGGCGTGAAAGCGAACCAAAAGAGTGAGGATGCTGCATTAATATCCGCATCGAATGCTTCCATCCTTGGAGGAATGTTTGGACTGGAGTTTTTCGAATCCAATGTCTCCTTGAAGGCCAAAGAATTTCCGCTTTTTCTGAGCGGGCGTCAACGCCTCCTAGCCACTGCGCGGTCTGCGGTGAAATTATTGGTGCGAGCTTTGCGTCCCGCGACCGTCTGGCTTCCCTCCTACATCTGCGGTGTCGTGATCGACGCGGCTCGCGAGGCCGGCGTTCGCATGCGCTTTTACGCGGTAGACGATTCGCTGAAGATTCCTGACAACGACTGGCTCGCGGAAATTCATGCCGGAGACCTGGTGATATTTGCTGATTACTTCGGGTTCGATACATGGAGTTCGCACGGAATTGAGGCCAGGGCGCGCGGGGCGCGGGTCATAGAGGATGCCTGCCAGGCGATGCTAAATAGAGACTTCTCTCCGCATGCGGACTACATCATTTTCAGTCCTCGCAAATTTATCGGGGTCCCAGATGGGGGTATTCTTCTCGCCGAAAAAAACGCCGAACTTTCTGACGCGGATTTTCCAGCTCCGCCTCCGCAATGGCTTTTGCAGGCCACCAGAGCTTCGATCCTTCGTGCGGAATTTGATCGATACGGCGGCAAGCGAAGCTGGTTCAAAATGTTTCAGTCGACGGAAGCCCAGGGTCCAATGGAACCGTGCCGAATGAGCGATCTCAGCACCGCAATTCTGCGAATCGTTGATTGGCCGACCATCAAAAGGCGTAGGCGACGGAACTACGAGTTTCTCGTATCCGAATTAGGCGAACTGGCGATCTTTCCAAATCTGCCGCGCTATGTTGTTCCGCTTGGTTTTCCGATACGCGTCCGAAACAGAGACCGGGTGCGTCGAGCACTTTTCAACGTGCGGATCTACCCAGCTGTTCACTGGGAAATTGTCGACCTTGTCCCAGCGGAATTTCTCTCGAGCCACCGTCTCGCAAGTGAAATCATGACACTCCCATCCGACCAACGCTACGGCCGGGACGACATGAGGCGCATGGTAAGCAAATTAAAGCGATACATTTCGCTATGACGGGATATCTGCATCGGCTTTACGTGAAGTCGCTGAGCGAATTTGGTACTCCGGTCGAGCTGCCGCAGTGCGGCGGGTGGTTACTCGAACGCGCTATCCCGAATTCTGATCTGAAGGACGCGATCGGTTGCTACCCGTTATTTTGCTGCGCAGACTGGACTAAGTTGCCTGCCGACATTCATGTAACCATTTCAGTAGTGCCAGATCCGTTCGCGCCCATTACCGCTGCGGATCTTTCGCAATATTTTCAGCTCGTCCGTCCCTTCAAAAAGCATTTCGTTATCGATATCAGCAACTCCATTGACCGCCACATAAACCGACACCATCGGTATTACGCCAGGAAAGCCTTGAAACAAATGCAGGTCAGGTTGGTCGACGATCCGAAAGCGGCCTTGGATGGCTGGGTGCGCCTTTATCAAATCCTCGTTGAGCGGCATCACCTTCGAGGGATCAAGGCCTTTTCAAGGACTGCATTTGCAGGTCAGTTCGAAGTACCGGGACTGGTTGCTTTTCAGGCGATCCGAAACGGAAAAACTATTGGAATGCATCTCTGGTATATTCAATCCGGGGTTGCTTACAGTCACTTGGGCGCCTCTGATCAGGAAGGGTACTCGCTCGGAGCTGCTTACGCACTTCATTGGTCTGCTATTACCGAATTCAAGCAGCATCACGAAGGCGCGGTTCGCTGGATCGACCTCGGAGCAGGAGCCGGCATGGAGGAAACCGCACGCGACGGCCTGTCCAGATTTAAGCGCGGATGGGCCACTGGCGAAAAGGTGAAATACTTCTGCGGTTCCATCTGCGATTGTGAAAGTTACCGGTTGTTGACAGGAACAACTCAAATCAACTCAGGCTATTTCCCACTCTATCGGGCCGGCGAATTATCTTAAGGAAAAGTTCGGCCCAATTATTCGACATAATACGAAAGACTTCCTTCAGGCAGTTCCCCTTCGAGACTGTTTGCAGTGGGTGACGTAAATAGCGGCGCCTTTGGTAGCGCTAGTTTCTGTACGAAATGCTTTACAGATATTATTGTACCGCTACCCGAAAGTATGCGGTGGGGAATGTTATCATCTCCACTTGTAAAACACTTCAGGCACCGCTTCAGCAATATCGTTGATCACATCTGTAGATAAAGGGCCTAAGCGCATAGCCAGAATTGCATCATTTGCCTGTTTTGTATTCTTAATGCCCGGTATGGTAACTGTATTATAAGGATTGGAAAGCTGGAACCGCAACGCGCTCACTGATATACCTCCTTCAAGCTCTTGAAGAAAGGCTAATTTCCTTACACTGCTTATTACCCATTCCACTTGTTCGCGGCTAAAAGTATTCCTGATGTCATTGGTTGGGAACGAACGATCGGCTGATAATGTGCGCGGAGTTATAAATCCCGATGAAAGTGGTACGCGGCAAATAAAAACGTATCTGTCTTTATATTGCGGATCGCTGAAGTGTTTTTCGTACCGCCGGTCCAAGGGGTTGTAGACTGCTTCTATCACCGATCCAAATCCCTGGTTTAATACGTTAGCAACCCCCTTTTGTGTTCTGCAGCTCACGCCATAAGCAAGTATTTTGCCTGTGTCGACTAATTGTTCAAACGCCGCGATATCAAGCGCTGAAAAATTAAAATCATCGGGAGGATTATGGAGTAACATAATACCGAGGCTATCGGTCTGGAGCCGCCCCAGACTGCCTTCGATACTTTCAACAAAATTTACTGCAGAGAAATCATCATTGTCGCCCTCGCTGTCCAATACCATTCCATACTTTGTACAAACAAAGGGCTGGCCGTTACCATTTCCTGTATATGATTTAAGTGCTGCTCCCAACACTAATTCCGACTTACCGAATCCATAGCCTATTGCAGTATCGAAAAAATTGATACCGTTAGCAAGGGCAAGGTGGATAGCCCGTACTGCTTCATCAGGATCAATTGCGCCATAACCGTTTGGCCTGCCGTTCAAATCGTAATCGCCCGCAAGCTGCCAGCAGCCGAAGCCTATGCGGCTTATTTCATGGTCGTGAAATGATAAATAGTTACGGCTCACAAATTAAAGTTGAATCCACCTTTAATGAGCGTCCTGTTACCATAAAAAGAATTGCGACCATGTAGTACTCGATTGTCCTGGAAAAGTGCTGCTTCACCTGGCTTCAGGTACACGGCAGTAAGCAATCCGCCGCCTACAATTTTATTCTCCAGTACTTTGTGGAATTCCTCGCACATTTCTAATACTTCCTTTGGATTATCCGGCATTACCCTGAAATAATTCCAGTTAAGCTTTACGCCACGCTTGTCAGTATCAATAATCCTGCTCTTTTTGTTTTGGTCGTCGCCTTTACCAAAACTCACCTCAAGTGTTTTTAGTTTCTTGAATAACGCAGGCTCATATTTCGCGAGGATACAACAAAGGTCGTCGGAATCGATAAAGGTAGTTGCGCCGCCAATGTCCGCATTTTCGATACAGAAAAAGAAATTCACCTCGAGGTCGAAAGTTACGTATGCAGCATCCGTGTGTAATGGCTGCCGGCTATTGGCATGGCGAAAGGTGAAGTCCTTTTCTTTATCATACCTGATGTCTGTCCATCTCTCGTGGCTTTTGGCGTTGCCTGTCTTTATGTCTTCATCTACATTTACTACTTCCCCCAGCTCATCAACCAGGTCAGCGTAAAATGCTCCATAATTAATCTGTTGTGGCACATCGATCAGATGGACGACCTTATACTGCTTTAACGTTTCTTTGAATTGTTCCAGGAAATCGGGAGATGATGAGTAACTAACTAGCGTGAAGAACTTCGTGGTCATAAGAGCGATTTACGTTAAGAGGTTAGCAAACAAAAATAGCTATTAATAAGATCTTTATTTAGGTTGATGATTAGAGCAGGCAACACATTAACAAAGTGCTGTTCGACTCTCCGTCAAGCTTGCTTAGCGCCCGATGAAGAGGTTGGTAAACGTGAAAACCTCCCACTCGTTCATCCGAGTGGCGTTGGCCATCAACCGACCCCCCTCGATACTTTCCCGAGTCAAGAAGAACCCTCTGATTGTCCGGAAGGCGATTTGGCCGCGACCGACGGTAATTAGGTCCAAAGCCTCCCACTCGCCGACGGCCGGGCCGTTGGCGAGAACTTCCTTGCCATCTCCTCCCCCATCCTGGGGGGACAGATACAGTCCGTTGGCCGCGCGGATGGCGACTTTGCCAAATCCCACATCTTCAACCCCAAAAGGCTCCCACGGCCCGACGGTAGGCCCGTTGACCAATATCTGTCCCCCGCCACCACCCTGCGGGGAAACATATTTGCCGTTGGACGCTAGTAAGGCAAATTGGAATGGGACCTGGCTGGCGGCCTTGATTTCGGGAATTGAATCGAGCCGAACGAACTGATATCCCTGCTGCTGAAGAGTCGGCACAAGAAGTTGAGTCAAGGCATAGGTCATGTTCAGCTTTCGCACGGCATCCTGGTCGGCCGAGCTGTCGTGCATTAGGACGATCCCGCGCCCCTTCTTTAAGATCAGATTAAGATAACCCTGGAGGCAATCCTGTGGAGTTGTTCCATTCTGCCAGCAAGCCCAATCTCTACCGTCAATATCCCAGAGGATCGGCCCGATGTGGTGGAGGCAGACCGCGAAGTTGTCGTTGAGTGCCTTAGCCACATCAGGCGACCACGCTCCATAAGGCGGTCTGAAAAAAATGGTCGAGCCGTCTACCCACTTCTGAACGTGTGCGTCAGTGCGGGCCACCTGATCGAAAAGGTCCCCACCAGCGCTAAAGTAGTCCACCAGTTGGGGATGCTCAAAGGTGTGATTAGCGACTAAGTGGCCGTAGCTCTGCACTCCCGATAGGATGTCCTGGTACTGGGCAGCATATTTCCCAACGGTAAAGAAGGTGGCCGCGATGCCCCGTTGGTTGAGGTATTGGGCGAGTTCGAGGGTGTGGGGGCCGGGGCCATCTCCCTGCGTGATTCCCGGACCATCGTCATAGGTCAGACATAGAGTCTTGGAGGGAAGGGAGGCACCTGTGAAACCGTTTTGGTAATACATTAGGTAACCTTTCGCTACATGTGATTACGTCGACAATTTTGTCGGCGTATCACGTTTAGCCATAATAACCGTCGCTGCAGTTCACCCTTGGATAGTTCTATCTGGATCAGTCACAACTATCGGCGTTTGCCGATCTATCTTCCTTGCTCGTGCGGTTCCAACCAAATCGAAAATGAAACAGATGTTCTCATCCTGCACGATGACCGGACAGCGAGCCTCTAGATATTCTCGAAACCTTTGATAACGATCCAGCCACCAGAATGCGGTAGCTGGTAACAACAGATATTCCGCCCCTCGAGCTCGGATGGCTTCCAAGTGGCTGATAGCCTCGTCGCTGTCCCTGGGGTTGCTGCTGTCGTACGCACCGCCCTCGGAAAGATAAACCCGGCCTTCGGTGCCGTCGCCGGTATTCCAGGTAATGGTTGTTCGACCAAATCGGTTGGGAGCCGGGACCGGGTTTGGCGCAGCCACCAGGTATGCTTGGCCTGCTGGGATGGAACCTATATCATTAATCCTCAGGTCCGCATCAGCGAGGCCGATTACCGAAAGCGCAGCGAGCTCTTTTGAATACTCCGGTCCACCAAAAAGATGGAATTCATATCTCATCCCTGCCTCAATCCAAGGGACATCGGCTGAGCCTTCCGAACCTTGCTGAAAGAGTCGACCTCGCTCATTTGCGCCGGCCTGCGGGAAATGCCATGCCCGCCGACCTCCCAGCTTTAGTAGCTCATTTTTACCGCCCGTCGCCACGGCGACGGTGGCATGCGACGGCAGGTTGGCCTCGACAATCTCCGGAACTCGGTCTGCGATCTCCAAGCACCGGTAACGATCCTGCCAGTACTTTTTTCCAATTTTAAGCGCCTCAATGTAACGATGGCTTCCTTTCACAAAATCCCACTGTCCGTCGAGAGCACTCAGCGTATCCTGAAGCATCAACGAGTGTTCGACCGATCTTGTTGAGTTATGGAGACGGTAGTCTGCAACGAATTGGTTATGGCAGAAGATTGGATGATCTCTCGTGATGCGGAGATATAGATCGTAATCTTCGCAACGACCTAACGAGGTGTTGAAGCCCTTGACGATCTCGAATGCGGTCCGCTGGCACATCACCGTACTTAGGGCCCAAATGTAATTGCGACGAAGGAATTCCAAATAGTAGTCGCGTTTGATACTGGGTTGCTTCGGCTTGGCGAGTAGCGACCCATCGGTAACAATAAGCCTGCAGTGTCCGGAAACGAAGGCGCATTCAGGATGCTGACGGAGGCAGTCAACTCCAATTTCCAGGGCTTCGGGCAGCAGCCGGTCGTCCGCGTCAAGGAAGACTAGGTATTTACCGCGACCTGCCTCTACTCCTGCGTTACGCGCGGCGGCAGGACCTGCATTTTCCCGATAAACGTAGCACACCGCGGAATAACGGCGGGCAACTTCTGCGGTGTTATCGGTTGAACCGTCATCTACAACGATGATCTCGCGATTAGGATAGGTTTGAGTTAATACACTCTCGATCGCTTCATCAAGAAAATGTGCCTGGTTATAGCAGGGAATGATTACTGAGACCAGACCAGACTCCGGCGTAGAAACACCTTTGAGAGACCCGTCAGCAGAGGTTGCCGCGCTATCCTTTCTGGTATTTGCCGACCTCATTTTGATGATTCGCGCAAATCAAAAATAATACACGTTTTGTTATCGCGTACGACAGCCAGGTAGCGAGTCTCTAAATACTGGCGGAACTTTTGAAACTGATCGAGCCACCAAAATGCGGTGGCTGGCAACAACAGATACTCCGCCCCTCGAGATCGGATGGCTTCCAAGTAGCTAATAGCTTCGTCGCTGTCTTTTGGCGGGCAGTCGTTGTGTTTGCCCCCCTCGGAAACGTAAATTCGGCCTTGAGAGCCGTCGCCGGTATTCCAAGTGATGGTAGTCCGGCCAAAGCGGTTCGGAGCCGGGACCGGATTTGGGATAGCTATCAGGTATGCCTGGCCTGATCTGGGTGGCTCAACAGGGACACTCGACGTCGCATCAGCAAGGCCGATTACTGAAATCGCGGCGAGCTTGCTTGAGTATTTCGGTCCGCCAAAGAGGCGGAATTCATACCTGATCCCAGCCTCGATCCAACGCACGTCGGCTGAACCTTCCGCGCCCTGACCAAAGAGTCGGCCTCGTTCATCGGCACTCTCTTGCGGAAAATGCCATGCGCGGTGACCTCCCAGCCTGAGTAGCTCCCTCTTCCCGCCCGTGGCCACAGCGACGGTGGAATTCGCCGGGAGACTGGCCTTCGCAACGTTTAGGATTCGGTCGCCCATCTGGAGAGAGCGGTAATAATCTTGCGAGTGTTTTTTCCCAGTTTCGAGTGCCACAATGTAGCGATCATTTCCTTTCACAAAGTCCCGCTGTGCGTTCAGAGTCTTCAGTGTTTCCAGTAGCATCAGTGAGTGATCGGTCGACATGCTTGAGCTGTGGAGACGGTAGCCTGCGACCAGTTGGTTGTGACAGAAGACCGGCGAATCTCTCGTGATGCGGAGATATAAATCATAATCGGCACCGGGACCTAACGAGGTGTCGAACCCCTTGGCAATTTCGAAGGCAATCCGCCGGTAAATGACCGAGCCAGGACACCAAATGTAATTCTCCCTAAGCAGCTCCAAATAATGGTCGCGTGTGACATAAGGCTGCTCTGGCTTGCTTAGCACCGACCCATCCGCGGTAACGAATCTGCAGCGGCCGAAAGCGAAGGCGCACTCGGGATGTTCGCGCAGACAGTCAACTCCAATTTCCAGGGCTTCCGGCAGCAGCCGGTCGTCGGAATCAAGAAAAACCAGGTATTCGCCTCGGCTTTGCTTTAATCCTGTGTTGCGAGCGGCTGAAACGCCCGAATTTTCCTGCCGAATGTACCGCACGTCTCGGTAGCCGGCAGTCACTTCCGCGGTGTTGTCTGTGGAGCCGTCGTCGACAACGAAGATCTCGCGATGGGAATAGGTTTGAGCCAACGCGCTCTCGATCGCCTCGCGAAGAAAATGTGCCTGGTTGTAGCAAGGTATGATTACTGAGATGAGACCGGACTCCGGCATAGGCACCTTCTTGCGTGCTCCATCAGCGCGCAGCGCAATGCTCATTATCGGGATTCGCGCAAGTCGAAGACGATACATGTATTTTCGTCTCGCACGACGGCCCGGTAACGCGCCTCTACATGCTTGCGAAACTCTTGATAATCGTCGAGCCACCAGAATGAGTTGGCCGGGATCACAAGATATTCGGCGCCTTTCGCTCTGATGGATTCCAGGAAGCGCAAGGCTTCATTGCTATTGGCCGGATCGCGACCCGCGTACACACCTACGCCTGACACATACAGCCGCCCCTCGGAGCCATTCCCTGTATCCCAAATGATGTTGGTTACGCCCGGCTCGTCGCCAGCGGGTACGGGGTTCGGAGTTGTCGTCAATAAAACCCCGTTCTCCCGCTCGAGCTCTGCCGGCCTGGAGTCAATGCTTGCGGTAAGCGACGAATCTGCGATGCCGCTGACCAAAAGCCGGGCCAGAAGTTTCGAACAGTCCGGTCCTCCATAGAGACTAAACACGTATGTCATTCCGGCTTCAATCCACGCGGGAACTTCTGCTGAGCCCTTTGCGCCCTGTGCAAAGAGCTGTCCAGCGCCCCCAGCTTCTTCCACCTGTGGGAAATGCCAGGTCCGCCGGCCATCCAAACGAAGCATTTCGCTGTTGCCGCCTGTTGCGACGGCGACTATCGCGTCGGGCGGGAGCTGCTCGCGTATGATTTCCCGAATTCTGCTAACCATTTTCTGAAGCGGATAATCATTTTGCCAAAACCGCCTGCCGATATCATACGCTTCTCGATAGCGATTGTTTCCCTTCACAAAATCCCACTGTGCACCGTGAGCAGCAAGCGCGGCATGCTCCATTACAGAAACATCGCGAGACGTATTGGAGCGGTGCTGCCGATATTCTGCAATTACCTGATTGTGGGAATAGACCGGAAAATCCCGTGTGATGCGGAGGTAGAGGTCGTAATCCTCAACCGGCATCATCGCGGGATCAAATCCGTGGACAAAATCAAAAACCCTCTGTTGAAAGAGTGCGACCGCCGGACACCATATATAGCTACCTCCGCCAAGTAATCGCAGATAATGCTCCCGCTCAACACGCTGCTGTCGTGGGGAAGGAAGGATCACACCCTTTGAATCGATCACGCGACAGTGGCCCGAAACAAAGGCGCACTCAGGATGTTCGCGCATACAGCTAATACCTACCTCTAGAGCGTGCGACAACAGGCGGTCGTCGGCGTCGAGAAAAACGAGGAACTCACCGCGACTTTGTCGTAGGCCGGTATTGCGAGCGCTAGAACGGCCGGCATTTTCCTGGTAAACGTAGCGAACAGAGGAATAACGCTTGACGACCTCGGCAGTGTCGTCGGTTGATCCGTCGTCCACCACGATGAGCTCAAAGTTCGAATAACTCTGCGCCAGAACGCTCTCGATCGCGTGCGCAAGAAACTGGGCGTGGTTGTAGCAGGGGATTACCACCGACACCAGGTTTGCCTGTGGCGGAGCCGAGCCTGCCGCCGGTATTGAAATCGGATCGGCCACTTCTAAATCAGGGCGTTTGTTTTTCTGGCGAGACGGCATCCGCACAGTCGCCCCGCTCACTGTGCAACCCGTCCAACGCTTTTGCTCGGATAAAACCCTTCATTTTGAACGCATTAAAAACCCACCAATAAAGGCTGTGCAATTGATCTTCCAACAGCGCGCGTGCCTCCTCGGCTTCTCTGATTCCTGAACCTTGGTCCGACTTCTTTGCCGCTGATTGCTTGACCTTGGCAGCCAAGGACGCAGACGCAGACTTCCTAGGGTTTCGTTTGGCTTTCGCCGAACGCTTCCCAACCGGTCGTTTCGCTCGTGCGGCAGGACTGCCGCCACTCTGCAAATCAGTGAGACCAGCTTTGGTGCGCATCGTCATGAGTTCCTCAACAAACCGCGTAGTTACTCAGAGTCAAGCTCATCGGCTGTTGTGACCAGACATTGCAAAAGCGCAAAATCGGCGTCGATCGTTCGTGAAGACAAATTTGGCTAATTTGAACAATCGCCCAACCGTCCCCTAAATCTTTATGCTACGGTCATCTAGCTGAATGAAATTTCATTTCGAAAACCGCATTCCCGGCCTCGGCTCGCCAAAGGCTGTCTTGTTGGTAGGCGTCCTGGCGTTGGGCGCTGTGTTCCGATTCGGCACCATTACTCAGCCCTTCACGGATGCGCTCAATTGGCGGGAGGCCTGCAATGCTATGATGGCTAGGAATTTCTACCACGGAAGCTGGAATATCTTTTATCCAGAAGTCGACTGGTCTGGGCCCAGCCTAGGTTACTCGGGGTTTGAATTCCAAACCGTCAGTTACATCGCGGCCCTGCTCTATGGAATCACGGGCGAACATGAGTGGGTCGGACGAAGCGTGGCTGCGTTGTTTGGCCTATGGGGCATCTTTGCTCTTTATCAACTTGTTCGGCGGGTTTGGGATGAAGAGCGCGCCCTCTTAAGCGCTGCGATAATGGCTCTGTTGCCAGGGAGTATCTTCATCGAGCGTTCGTTTCTTTCTGATCCTGCGATGGTCGCACTGATGACAACCAGTATGTGGATGTTGATCGTTTATCTGCAGACAGACCGGTTACGTTTTCTACTGTTATCCGGTGTCATAGGTGTATGGGGCGTATTAACCAAACCTCCTGGGCTCGTCATCAGTTTTGCGATGATCTATGCGACGCTGACGATCCTGCGTTTTCGCCACAAGCTAAAACCGAGGAGAATAGTTCTAATGGGCATCGTTGCCGTGATGGCTCTTGTCCCGGTGATCGCATACTATCTTTGGGCCATGCATCTTGGTCGTTCGTATCCGCCCTATCACATCGCTTTTACAGGATACTTGCTTTGGGACCAGGGATTGAACCAGTGGTGGAATGAAAACTACTTCGTCGGTCCACTTGTTCGGTGGTTCAGCAGTTGGCTGTGGACTCCGCCTGTTATCGTTCTGGTCGTGCTGGGGATCCTTCTCCCGCTTCGTGCTTTTGATCCGGAGAAACGGACTTCCGCCAAGGCCCCATGGCTGTTCCATTGGTGGCTCGTTGGAATCCTTCCCCTCTATATAGTCGCAGCGAGGGAATTGGTTTTAAACCCGCAGAACTTTCACATCATCAATCCTGCCGCTGCGGCGCTGTCCAGCGATGCAATCATGAGCATTACGTCGTTCTTTGCCGGGATCGTGCGATCTTCCAGCAGCGTCGTCGTAAGAACAAGGGTAATCGCGGTGTCTTTGATTATTATTGCGGTGTCGGGAACGATAGCTTTGATCAGGATGTGTTATCCTTATGCACGGCACGACTATGAACTGGGATTGGCCCTGCGTCGCGTAAGTCAGCCACGTGACCTTGTAGTCACGATGGCAAGCGTTCTGGCTGAGCCGATCGTTAACTATTATAGCCAGCGGCGCGGTTGGCTTTTTCCGCCTCCACCAGTTGAGGACGTGACCGCACTTCCTGAAGACGATCACGAGTCGATTCGAATGTTTGACAAACTTCGTGCTCAAGGGGCGGCTTGGTTGGCCATGGTCGCTTCTCAGCAAGCGGAACTCAAACGAGATCATCCGCTCTTGCTGGCGCATTTTCAACGGACCTGTCGCTTGGATCAGCGCAATCCCAAATGGTTCATCTATTCTATCAATCCAGGTGCGCCTAGAAATTAATAGTACGTCACGCAGAAATCTGCACGATGCCGAGAGCTCGAGCGCGATCTACGTTTTCCATGATGAATCGAATTGATGGACGAGCCAGCGATCAATTGCGTCCGGTTGCTTTTGAGCTCGAGATCGCCCCCTATGCCGGGGGCTCAGTGCTTGTCACGATAGGCAATACCCGTGTTATCTGCGGCGTGACAATTGAAGAAAACGTGCCGCGCTGGATGAAAGAGCAGGGGGTGACCGGTGGCTGGCTTACTGCCGAATATTCGATGCTCCCGTACTCGACGCAGACCCGAAGACCGCGCGACATCACAAAAGGCCGAATCGACGGGCGCAGCATGGAGATTCAGCGCTTAATTGGGCGGGCGCTGCGAACAGCTGTCGATCTTGAAAAACTTGGGGCACACACGATCTGGGTCGATTGCGACGTCTTGCAAGCTGACGGCGGAACACGCACAGCAGCAATCACCGGGGCGAGTTTGGCCGTCACGATTGCCTGCCGGAAACTTGCGAAGGAAAAAAAGCTCGATGTGCCTCCGGTGCGAAAATTAGTCGCGGCAGTAAGTGCTGGCGTCCTCGACGGGAACGCAATTGTTGATCTCAATTACGAAGAGGACAAACTCGTCACTGTCGATTTCAATCTAGTAGCGACCGAAGACAGCGAATTCGTGGAAGTGCAAGGGTCCGGTGAAGAAGCAACATTTGCGCAGGCGCAGCTGGACGAAATGCTTGTGCTCGCCCGTAAAGGTATTGCGGAATTGATCGCAGCTCAGCGTGCGGTACTCGCTCGATTGATGGTCACACCGCCGCCGAGCTAAATCATTTGCTGGCGCGGTAACGATAAGTTAAAGCGCAAGATCGAAAGATCGACATGAAGAAGGCGCTCATCACCGGCATTACCGGACAGGATGGCAGTTATCTCGCCGACCTGCTGCTTGAGAAAGGCTACGAAGTGCACGGGATCATTCGCCGCGCCAGCACATTCAATACCTCGCGCATCGATCATCTCTACGCCGATCCCCACATCAACGGCGTCCGAATGCTTCTGCATTATGGAGACCTCAGTGACTCGGTGAATTTGGTGAAGCTGCTTTACGATTTGAAGCCTGATGAAATTTATCATCTAGGCGCGCAAAGCCATGTCCGCGTGAGCTTCGATATCCCGGAATACACCGCGGACGTCACCGGTGTTGGCACAATCCGCATTTTGGAAGCAATTCGCGAAGTTGGAGTGCGTTCGCGTTTTTATCAGGCGTCGAGCAGTGAAATGTTTGGCAAGGCGCAACAAGCGCCGCAAACCGAGACGACGCCGTTCTGGCCACGCAGCCCGTACGGGGTCGCGAAGGCGTTCGCTTATTGGGCAACCGTAAACTATCGCGAGAGCTACGATCTCTACGCAAGCAACGGTATTTTATTCAATCACGAAAGCCCGCGCCGTGGCGAGACTTTCGTCCCCCGCAAAATCTCGCGCGCCGTCGCCGCGATTAAACACGGCCTGCAAAAAGAACTGTTCCTGGGCAATCTGGACGCGAAGCGGGATTGGGGATACGCCCCTGAGTACGTTGAAGGCATGTGGCGAATTCTTCAGCACGACGAAGGGGACGACTTTGTCCTGGCTACCGGCGAAACGCACACCGTACGTGAGCTCGTCGACACCGCCTTCTCGCATGTCGATCTTGATTGGAAGGAATTTGTTAAATACGACGCACGCTATGAGCGGCCGGCCGAAGTGAACGTCCTGATCGGCGACGCCTCCAAAGCGAAGAAAATTCTTGGCTGGGAACCGAAAGTGCGATTCCACGAACTCGTTCGCATCATGGTGGACGCCGACATGGAATTGCTGTCCCACAAGACGCTCCGCGAGCATCTCGGCAAATTGCCGTGAAATGGAGGGACGAACTCTGTCCCGTCCGATTTTATCTGGACGACACGGCGGTCGTCCTTCCATCTGGCGAATTGCCATTCGGCCCGCTTATTTCCGCCAATTGCGCTCGTGGACTCATCCCCGGAATCACCGCCGCGAGCGGCGCATCGATAATAGTAACTTCCGCGCCGCGCCCCACGATTTCATATAAATTAATGATATCGCTGGAACGCATCCGAATGCATCCGTAACTAGCGGGGAAGCCAAGGTTCCGTTCCTCCGGCGTACCATGAATGTAAATCGTGCGCGCATATGCATTCGTGTTTTGAGACTCACGGCCTCGCAACCACAGAATGCGGGTGACGATTGGATCGCGCCCTGGCGAATCTGGTACAACGATCTCGCCAGTTGGCCGTCGATCTTTGAAAACGGTGCCAGGCGTGGCGTGATCGCCAATTTTCTTTGCGATCTCCAGTTCGCCCAGTGGGGTACACGAGCTGCCCGGCCAATCGCCGAGACCAAACTTGGATGTGGACACTGGATAGATGGCCATCAGGTTACCGCGATCGAGAAGAGCCAACTTTTGTTCACGCGTGCTGATAACGACGTGATGTCGTGTGTCGGGCGCGGCGCAGGACGCGATGACAACCGCGATAGCGCCGAGAAAGATTGCGCGAATGAAGATATCGATCTTCATCGATTGAAACGGAAAAATTCTTCCGCAGTTTGGGTTGTCATTTCGGCCACGTCTTCCAGCGAAATGCCGCGTGCAGTCGCGATCGTTTCGGCGACGATGCGGGTGTGCGCGGGTTCGCAACGTTTCCCGCGGAACGGAACTGGCGCGAGATAAGGACAATCTGTTTCCACCATAAATTTCCAAATCGGAATTTGTGCCGCGACATCGCGAACGCCGGTGCCGTTCTTGAAAGTTACAATGCCAGTGAAAGAAACGCGATGATCGAGATCGATAACTTCATTCGCTTGTCCGAGTGAACCGCCGAAACAATGGAATACGCCACGCAGTTTTCCGGTGTACGGCTTCATGATTTCAAGTGTGTCCTCCCACGCGCCGCGTTGGTGGATGACTACATTGAGCCCAAGCTCCGCCGCCAAATCGAGTTGTTCCTCAAAAAGATCGGCTTGGTTCGATTTGTAAGCGCCATCTTCAACGCTGGCTTCCAGTTGCTCTTCGGTTCCGCTTTGCAGCGCGCTGAACACCTGCACATTTTTCTGTTTCGCTGCTTCGACGCTCGGCAAATGATGATAATCAAGACCGGTTTCGCCAATAGCGACTACGCGCCGACTTTGGGCCAGGTCGCGCAATGGCGTGATTATGTCTTCCGCGACTTTTTCGGCAGAGGTCGGGTGCACTCCAATTACCGCGTAGACATTAGAATACTTTTCGGCAAGATCGACAGCACGCCGGCTGCTCTCCACTGAAGTGCCAATCGTGACGATGCGTGTGACACCAACGTCGATCGCGCGGCGAAGCACATCATCAAGATCGTTGGCGAAATCTGGATAATCGAGATGCGCGTGAGTTTCTACAAGTTGAGCGTTGGGAGTTGAGTGTTGAGAGTTCACGCGGAAAGCTTCGTTACCTTCTGCCTTTCAACCCTCAACCACTAACTAGCAACTTCTGGGTCACCATTCGATGATCGTGCTCGCCCAAGTGAGACCCCCGCCGAAGACAACCATCAGAATGTAATCGCCTGGTTTGATTCGTCCGCTACGGTTCGCTTCATCGAGCGCGATCGCTACCGCTGCGGCGGAAGTGTTTCCATAACGATCGAGATTTACAAACATCTTCTCCCGCGAAATGCCGAGCCGATCGGCGATTGCTTCGATGATCCGGACGTTTGCCTGATGCGGAATGATACAGGCAATGTCCTCGATCGCCAATCCTGCTTGGTCGAGGGCTTTCTTGGCCGCTCTTAGCATTGCGGTCACCGCCTGCTTGTAAACCTCTTTGCCGGTCATGTGGATCGTTTGCAAGTTAAGATCGACATTTTCGCGCGTGATCGGACAGCGCGAGCCGCCGCCCGGCATGAACAAGATATCGCTGTACTTGCCGTCACTGCCAATGTGCGTGCTAATCACGCCGTGGGCGCTCCCACGATGACGTAAAACTGCGGCACCAGCACCGTCCCCGAAAAGC
Organism: Verrucomicrobiota bacterium; assembly: GCA_003219355.1. GTDB lineage: Bacteria > Verrucomicrobiota > Verrucomicrobiia > Chthoniobacterales > UBA10450 > Udaeobacter. The sequence continues at coordinate 993 of QHOQ01000102.1, read as the reverse complement.
ACACACGTATTGCGATCGGTCCAATTAGTAATCGACGTCAGCTTCTCGGCCCCGATCACCAGGACAGTATCGTGTGTGTGCGATGTAATGAACTGCTGTGCGATCTCAAGGCCGAAAAGAAAGCCAGCGCAGGCCGCGGAAATATCGAGACAAGCGGCCTTTGTGGCCCCGATCTTTTTCTGAACGAAACAGGCTGTCGCGGGAAAGAGCATATCGGGAGTGGCCGTGGCGACGAGAATAAGATCGATTTCGGTGGGCGAAATTTCCGCTTGTTCGATCGCTTTCAGCGCTGCTTTGGTGGCCATGTCGCTCGTCTGTTCGTCTTTCGCAGCGATGCGACGTTCCTTGATGCCCGTGCGAGTTGTGATCCATTCGTCGCTCGTATCGACGATGCGCGACAGATCTTCGTTGGTCAGAACCTTTTTCGGTACGTAACTTCCAGTGCCAATGATCGAGACGGTGCGCCGCAGTTCAGCGGAACGCGGGCTCGAGTGAGGTTGTCGCTTCATTATAACGGCGAATCTCCTCGACGATATGCGGGTTTACCTGCTGTTCAATCGACTCGGCCGCAACCCGGAGTGCATTCTTGATGGCGGGCGGCGTGCTGGCGCCGTGCGCGATGATGCAGATGCCGTTGACACCAAGAAGCGGGCTGCCGCCGTACTCCTCGTAATTCGTTTTGGCCTTGATGGTCAGAAACGCATCCTTTGCCAGAAATGCTCCGGCTTTTCGCATCGGTGTGCGATTGAGTTCGTGCTTGAGCCACTGGAAAATCGCCACCGCGATCGACTCACACGTCTTCAAAATCACGTTCCCAACAAAACCGTCGCATACCACAACCTCGACCGGATCCTCGAACAGATGTCGGCCCTCAATATTGCCGACAAAGTTGAGCGAACTCTTCTTCAGCATTTTGAAGACTTCCTTGGTCTTCTCAGTGCCTTTCACGTCTTCTTCGCCGAGCGATACCAAACCGACCGTCGGATTCTTGTA
>QHOQ01000101.1:15765-16302 GCA_003219355.1 Verrucomicrobiota bacterium | reverse complement strand
ACTGCGACAGGTCTAGCGGGGTCAACGTTAAGCAATTCCAGCACGGGCTTGTCTAGGATCAACGCGAATGAATTTCCGTGGCGCACGAGCATTTTGATCATCTCCGGTGACTCATTGTACATACATTGTATCACCGTTCAAGCACTAATCTTCTACCCAAACATTCGTTCGCGGGGAGACCCTAACGGACTCTCTGGTTGTGGTAACGCGTGTGCTCGGATAATAATTGGATATTCGACTGGGGGCATGCTTTTCACGGCAGACGCGCACGGCGCCAACTGGAAAGATCGTGTGCCGATGACAATGATTGAAATCACTCCAACCGCAACGGCTGGAAAGTTCTCGAGGCGGCCCGGCGTCGAGTTTGTTTTCGGTATGAAAGATCAGGCAATCAATTATGCGCAGAACCGCCCGAGCCTTTCGCTCTACAGAGCGTTGGATTTTGGATTCAGGGGGTAATGTCGAACAAACGATTCCGTTCAACGAAACGGATCAAAGGCTGTGACGTGCCATGCGGCGAAGCTCGCGCCGTTACGT
>QHOQ01000101.1:0-15698 GCA_003219355.1 Verrucomicrobiota bacterium | reverse complement strand
ACGCTTGCTCGCCTCGATCGCATCGAGCGTTTCGCGCGCGAGCGGCTCGTCGGGCACAATCTGTAACGTAGCCCGCAGGTGCGCTGCCGCTTCATCATATCGACCAAGTCTGGCCAGAAGCAATCCGAGGTTGCGATGAATGGCGGGCTGCTGCGGTTCCAGCTCTAGCGCTCTTTCGTATTCATGGATCGCTTCCTCATACCTCCGCATCGCTTCGTCCGGGATCGCCGAGACGGAATGGCTGAGATTATTCGCCGTCATCGTCAGGGCATTTGCGAGGTTGGTTCGAATTGTCGCGACGTCGTTGCCCCTGGCGGTCAGCGATTTCGTCTCTTTCAATTGCAATGCTTTCCGATATTCTGCAATTCCTTCGTCGAATCGACTCAGGCGGCAATAAACCAGTCCGAGCAAGTTGCGGTTGTCCGCCAACTCCGGCTTCAACTGGACGGCTCGTTCGCAATGGTAAACCGCTTCCGTGTATCGTTCTTGTTTGAAAAAAAGCTGCCCCAATCGGATCTGCGCCTGCCACGCGTCGGGATTCTTGGAAAGGTTGTCCCGCCAAAGAGTTTCTTCGCTGCGATAAATTTCCGCTCGTCCGTAGGTATAGGTCCCCATCGCGCCGAGCAGCGATAAGATAATGGCGATCGTTGCGATCTTAGCTCCGCGTTGCCGCCATCCCCACACAGATGCGACACCCGCGGTGAGGAAGGCGATCAAGGAAACATCGGCAAAATACTGGTGATGATCCGCAACGAGTGTACCGCTGCGCAGATAAGCCATGCGAACGAATCCGAGCGTCGGCAAGAGCGCGACGACGAAACAGGCCAGGGCAAGAAACGCGCCGCGTGCTCCCCGATTCCGCCACAACCAGAAAATGGCGAGCAGGCTAAGCAGTGCAATTAAAGGCAGCCATTCCAACAACTGGGGAGAATCGAATCGCCATTTCGGATAGATCGACATCAATCGGACGGGGACAAAGACTTTGCCCGCATACCACCAAACGGCCATGCCGGCGTTGGCGAACCGCCGAATGATCGACCCAATAATAATCTCCTCATCGCCGACACCGCGATTTTGAAACCAAATTGTTACCAGACTAAAAACGGCCGCCATCAGAAAGAACGGACACGTTCGAATCATCTCGCGACGGAAGCTTATGGTCTTCGCAGTTTCGGAACGCGATCCGCGCCACCATGCGCAAAGCAGCAGGACGACCGGCAGAAACACGGCCTGTGTCTTTGAGAGAAGCGCTAACAAAAAGAAAACCAGGGACGCGATGTATTCGGGGAATGCATCGAGCAGACGTTTCTCCTCGATTGCAAGGAAGCAAAAGATCGACACTAAAACAAAGAACATCGACAGGACGTTTTTTAGTTCGGAAATCCACGCCACCGATTCTGCGTGCACGGGATGGATCCCGAAGATTAGACTGGCCAGCCACGCGCCCGGCACTTTCAACCGCCGCAAAACCAGCCAAACAAGGACCGCATCGGTCGCTTGGAGAAGAATGTTGACCGCATGATAACCAGCCGCATTGTCACCGAAAAGATGGTGCTCGACCCAAAACACCGTATTGGTAATTGGGAAGTAATCCGCAGTTCTTCCACCCGACCAAATCTCCGCCAGGCCGGCAAAATTTCTTAATAGAGGGTTGCCGGTTATGAGTTGCTCGTCGTCCCAAACAAAACCTGCGTGGAGCGCAGGCAGGTAAACCAAAGCAACCGCAACAACGATCACCGTAGCTTGCGCCGCCGGCCTCCAAACTTTAGATCTCTTCCGCCCTTGGGCTGCCTTACGCCGCCGCAGTGATTGCATAAGCAGAGAAAACTAAAGGCTTCGGCGGCTCTTTCTATTTGTTATTTCGCGGTCGGCCAGCCAAAGCAGTTACTTCATTTTGGCGGGCAGAGTCTCGTTCACCGCATGGTCGATCATGCTAGTGAGGCGGGCTGCGAGCCAATCGGAGTTGTTATCGGCAGTTATGCCAAAAAAGTTAAAGCCCAATTAGGGGACACAAGCGCAAAGATTTTTGAAAATCACAATTGGTCCGCCGGAATCGGAGGTTCGATTCGGGTGGGCGTACAAGGCTTGATTGAGATGGAACCAAGACTCAACGCGATCGCGCTTCTTGCTTGCGATCAACCATTCGTCGACACCGGGGTAATCAAGCGGCTCTTCGCGCTACGCGAGAAGACGAATAAAGCGATCGTGGCTTCGAGTTACTCGGCTACGCTCGGGATTCCGGCGCTTTTTGATCGCTCTTGTTTTTCAGAATTGCTGGCGCTCGAGTACTCGAACGGGGCGAAATCGATTATCCTGCGGAATCGCAAACGCGTGGCCAAATTTCCGTTTCCGAAGGATAGGATCGACATCGACACCGCGGCCGATTATACCAGCCTAACGGAGGTAAAATGAACCCTATCTTCCGCCAAAAAGTTTGCGGAACGAACGGAAGAAACGGTTCGGAAGGGTCGCCGCCTTTTGGGGAAGACCCTGCAGCTGTTGAGCAAACGGCATCTGTTCGCCGCCATGCACTTCACACGCGACAGTCGGCACCTTGTCGGCGGGCAAATCAATGTCGTAGGCGGTCCCGACCGCCTGGCAGCCGGTAGTGGCGAGCTGATTTGAGATGGAACAGACTGTGGCGCGCTGGATCGGCATCGTCGGTTGCAACTGCTGCGCCGGATAACGCTCTGCCGCGTTGTTCATCACTTGGGTCCAGACCGGCAGTGCCAGCGCGGCGCCATAGCCATGCGGAATAATCGTCGCCGGTTGATCGAAGCCAACCCAAACGCCGCAGGTGAGCGTACTCGTGTAACCGAGAAACCACGCGTCTTTGTAATCATTGGTCGTGCCGGTTTTGCCAGCCGCCGGCAAACTGAAGCCCAACGATCTCGCGCTCGCGGCTGTCCCGCGGGTCAAAACTTCTTCCATTAATTGAGAGCTCATCCACGCCGCGCTCGGATCGAGCACCGGTGCGGAAATATGCGCTGCCCGGTAAATCGGTTGATGCTGTTGGTTGTCGATGCGTTCGATGATGTAAGCCTGCTTGCGCACCCCGGAATTCGGAAAAACCGAGTAAGCGGCGGTAAGGTCTTTAAGATTTGTCTCGAACGAGCCGATGTACATCGCAGGTCCGCGCGAAACATTTTGGGCAAGACCGAGCGTGGTCGCAACTTTCTGCACGGAGTCAAGCCCGGCGAATTGACCCACGCGGACGCTCATGGTGTTGCGTGAATGGATGAGACCGTACGAGCAAGGCTGGATGCCGCCGTAAGTCCCATCGGAATTTCCTGGAGACCAATTTCCGGCGCCGTCAATTTCTCCGGGTTGTATCGGGCCATCGCTGATGGCGGCTCCCGGCAAAAGCCCATGACTGAACGCAAGCGTGTAAACGAACGGTTTAAAAGCAGAACCAACCTGTCGGTTTGTGGGCGCGAGCGCGCGATTGAATTTACTTTGCGAGTAATCGCGACCGCCGACAAGTGCGCGAATGCCACCGCTGGCGTTGTCAATCGTCACGACCGCACCCTGGAGATAAGGCATTGCTGAATCATCGCCCGTTTCCGGTGGCTGATAATTTGCCTTCAGCGGATGATGGAAATTGGATTGATGCTCAATTTTTGTGAGCTGAGTCTCGAGCGCCTGTTGCGCGGCATTTTGCACGGCCGGATCGAGCGTTGTGTAAATAAAAAGCCCGCCATTATCGATCTGGTCTTGGGTTAGCAGGAGGTTCAAATCGCGCTGAACCGCGTCCATCGCATAATTTTCCTGGATAAAGGACAAACGTCGGGGATGCGGTGTGATTTTCGCGATCTTTGCCTGCTCGGCTTGCTCCGGCGAAAGTTTTTTCCATTGAACCATGCGATCCAGAACGGCATTGCGTTGCGCGGCGGCGCCTTCCGGATTCTTCAGCGGAGAAAAACGATTAGGACTTCGAATCAGCCCGGCGAGAAGCGCGGCTTCGGGAAGATTCAGTTTCGACGCGCTCTTGCCAAAATATGCTTGTGAAGCTGTTTCAACTCCGTAGCAGCCAGTACCGAAATAGATGCGATTAATGTAAAGCTCCAAAATCTGCTGCTTGCTGAACTCACGCTCGATGCGCAGAGCCACCAACGCTTCCAGTAATTTTCGACTAATGGTGCGGCCTCCGAGCGGAAGGCTGTTTCGTGCGAGCTGCTGGGTAATGCTGCTCGCGCCTTCTTTGGCCGAGCGACTTAGAATATCACGAGCAAGCGCCCGCAGGATTCCGCGCCAATCGATGCCTCCATGTTGATAGAAGCGAGCGTCTTCACGCGCCAACACAGCAGTGATGAAAAAGGGTGAGACTTCGCTGAGTGAAACCTTCAACCGGTTTGCGCCAGCAAGACGACTATAAATTTTTCCGTCAACATCCAAAACGGTATTGCGCTCCGGCATTTCGCCGACCTTCTTCATTTCGAACGTGGCCGCCCATCCTGCGTAAAATAGAAAAACGGCAACACTGCCCGCCACGATCAGAACGAGAAGGCTTATCTTCCAGCCGTATCGGAGAAGGCGACTGTAGCCGCGTTTTTTTGCAGCTCGAGTGCGCGCGCGAGCAAAGAGTTTCATTGGTGAAGAGTCAAAGGATCAAAACGTTGGAGAGGCGAATCGCCTGTAACGTTCAACTCTTCAATGCTCCAACGCACTAAAAGCGTAACTTCACTTCGCTTTCGTGTTGCTCGGGCGGGCAGGGAGCGTTCGTTGGAACATCCGTTGTGGCATCACTCGCCTGAACAATCTTATTGTCGATCAAATATTTCTCGACTTCCTCGCCGCTGACATCTGGAAGCATTTCCCCATTAATTTCAACACAAGGCGAAAGCGGCTGTCCACTCTTGGTTTCCATCTCCCAGCGAAACGCCGGATTCTGGATGATGTCCTTCTCTATATAACGAAGATTGTATTTTGTGAGCACGGCACGGACGCCAGCGCTCCAGCCACAATAAGTCTTCAGATAAGCAGTAATTTCAGGCGTTTGCATTTACTGAACATACCACGATAACGAAACGGTTCAAAGGGTTGACGCGCGGAACGGCTGAATCGTTGAACGCGAAAAATCAAGAAGGATGGCTGACTAAATGCTTTAACGGCCTGACTTTCTAATCAATTTAAAAGCCCTAGCCGAGCTCCGGCTTCGCCCAGGTCATTCACCGGAGCCGCAGCGCCTTGAAATTTATTTCCTCCAGTGGATTCCCAGAAATCGTCACCAATCAGATTTTATGACGCAACGGTTTGATCGCCTGGGTCAATTTTTGCAGGCCTAATTCCAAACGCGTTTTTACGGTCCCAAGAGGCGCATGCGTCGCGGTTGCAATTTCGCTGTGACTAAGCCCTTTCATAAAAGCAAGCTCGACCGCCTGACGCTGAAATTGGGGTAGTGTTCGCAGTCGTTTCTCCAGAAAACGACGGAGATCATTCAAGACAAATTCTTCATCCGCCTTGCGCCGCGGATTCTGTGAATATTGCAATATTCGTTTTCCGTAACACTCCCGCGCTCGAGAATAAGCCTGTCGCCTGCGTAAACGATCGATGGCCCGGCGACGCGCGATTGTCATCATCCAGCCGAGCGGTTTGCCGGCCTTCGGTGAATAGTGATCTGCCTCATTCCAAATCTGGAGAAGAGTCTCTTGTAAGACGTCACCCGCCTCCGCTTCTTCATGAACGACGCTGTCGATCATTGCTTTGAGCCTTTGCCCGTGTCGCCCGTACAGCTCGGTGAGCGCGGCGTGCCGCTGACGCGAAATGTCTTTCATCAACGCCTCGTCTGGCACCGATGACACTCCTGGCTGATCAAGAACAGACCTAATCATATGTGGCTGGCTTTTCGCGGTGGCGACGGCTCGGTTGGTGGCCGGTCTCGTTCTTTGCCGATGGCACGCCAGCAGTCCGGCCCGATGATATCGGAGATGAGTAGACTTCCCGGATAGACCCACTGATGTGGCCCTGAATTGCATTCCTTCGTAGGACAGTGAACCTCGTACCTGCCATGGGCGGACCAGGTTATTTCTACCTCGTGGCCATTGAATTTTTTCTCGCAAAGAATACAAACCCGCTGATCCTCGAGCGATTTCCAGATTTTGAAGTGGTCCTCGGCACGCAAGGCCGACAATCGATCTTCAGATTCGGGGTGAGCGCTCATTGTCCGATGAAAGTCAGCGTGCCCAAATAATCGAACTCCACAATCGGGACGCCGGATGATTGTGCGGTCAGCAAAAATCCTATGAGGCGGCAGCGTCTTGCATACGGGAAAATCAGGTTCCGCGATGCCGAAGATCTCGCAGACCAAGATTGTCCGAAACTTATCGCTTAAATTGCACTGCTAATTTGCACAATAACGATGCGCTTGAATTTCTCGCACTGGCGCGATCAAAACGCGATGCGCACATTGCCGCCCCCGGTCTGGACCAGCGCAAGATTTGCCAGAACTTCGTCAGTTGGCAGAACCCAATCCATTGGTATTGAATGGCAATTGGGAGTCGGGCAAATAATGCGCAGCGGCCCTGTTCCCCGCATACCTCCGATCACCTGGATCTGTTCGCCCGTGATAATCTTGCCACAAACCAAACAGAAGCGTTTCTCATCCAGAGAATGCCATGGCCGGAATTGATCGAGCTTTCGCAGCGCTTCCAGTTTGTCGACATCGGACAAGTTGATCGATGAAGATAAAGCCATATCGGGAGTATCCTCCGCGTGCAGTCGATCGCGCAATCGGGCGGACGGCGGATTGCCGTATCAGTCAAAATCCTAGAAGCGGTCTCGCATCCTAAGGCATGTCGGGGGGCAGGATCGAGACATCTCTCATATCCCAAAACAGGTAACGGATTTGGTGCCGCGATTTGGCGCCGAAAGCATTCGGGGCATTCATTAGTATCGCCGAGACGCGCGGGGTCGCTGTCGAACCTCTCTTCCAAAAAAGCCTACATCCAACGACGGCGCAATGCGCGTTTAGAGAGCGGAATGAGAAAGAAAATGAACACTGCATTAAATAGTTATCGCCGCGGCGATCCAACACTGGCTGCGATGGAAGAAATACAATCATACTGCCTGGCCCACCCCGGAAGTCCTGCAGCGGTTCGCCGGCCTCAGTTATCCATTCGCGGCGATCTTTGGATTGCGCTCCTTGGGCCGAGTGTAAAAAAAGGGATCGTTGGGATTGGACCGAGCGTGGAAGCGGCGCTCCGCGCTTTCGATGCGCAATATTTGGAGTTCCTGGGGCCGCGGAAGGAGGCGTCGACAATTCACGATTCAGCTTATCGCGCGCGTAATCGCGCAGCACAGGTTCAACCGGATTTTCGTTGTTGATTGAGTTTCGATCGTTTTTCCACGCGGCCCAGCGTGCGGAGGATAAAAAGACAGATCAGCGTGATGCCGCAGGCCACTACGTAGCGATTTATCGCAACTGCGATGCCGATAGACGCAGCAGCCAAAAGTCCGGCAGCAGTAGTAAGGCCCTGCATTGCCGCGCCGCTGCGGTCGCGGAAAATGGTGCCGGCGCCGATAAAAGAAATCCCGACGGCAAGGGCTTCAATTGTCCGCGTCGGATCGGCCCGGAGTGCGCCAGTGGGAAAACGCGCTGCCGCGTCTCCGATGAGCGCGAGCCCGAGGCGGACGAAAAGCATCGCCGACAGACAGACCAACATGTGCGTGCGAAAACCGGCCCATTTTCCCGCGGCTTCGCGCTCCCAGCCCATGATTCCTCCGAACGCAATGGCCACCAGCGCCTGCAAAAGAATGAGAAGTTCTTCAGAGTAATTGATCAACAAATTTAAAATGCTCCTACTAGAATTCCGCGTCCTCTTTCTGACCTCAGCGCTTCTTCGCTTTCTTAGTTGGCTTACCTTTTCGCTTGGTCTTAGCCATTTTTCGCAGTTCGACCTTGCTCATCGATTTGTACATGCCCTTGGACGCGCCCCTGAGAGAAGACTTCTTGCGTTTGCCTTTCTTGGCAGCCAACGCTGCTCCCGCAGCCATTTGCTGTTTCTTTGATTTTGCCGGCATACAATTTCCCTCCTGTTTCTTTTAGGTTGTCCCCTTGTGAGTCCTATTCGGTCTCCAAAGGTTCCCTAGTTAGTTCGAATAAAACTACGCAGTGAGACGCATCTTATTTGCACCCTTTTCGCCGGTCGCAGCACGCGAGACTGACTTTCAGATTTACAGGCTCTCGATTTCTTTTCGCAAATCTTCTTTCGATTTGCCGAGCTTCTGTTGGAGGCGGCCAAGCAGCTCGTCCTCTTTTCCTTCGCTAAACGCGAGGTCGTCATCGGTTAGCTGACCGTATTTTTGTTTGAGTTTGCCTTTCACTTCGTTCCAGCTGCCTTTGAATTGTAGGTTTGTCATAGTATAAACATTTCGCGCGCCAGGCACAGACTAGTTGTCTTTTTGCAATGGCAAAACGCAATGCACGCGCGCGGCGATTCCCGCGCGAAATTCTTTTTAGACAACAAACCAAGGGAACGCCATGAATAAGAAAATTCGCTACGCTGTTGTTGGGCTGGGACACATCGCGCAGACCGCTGTGCTACCTGCGTTTGAGCATGCAGAGAATTCCGAACTGGCGGCGCTCGTAACTGGAAATCCTGAAAAGGATCGTGAACTAAGCGAGCGCTATGGTGTAAAAGCATACACTTATGACGAGTTGGAAAACGCGCTCGATAAGGATCAAGTCGACGCCGTCTACATCGCTACTCCCAATATTCTCCACCGTGAACATGCCGAACACGCCGCGCGCGCAGGCGTCCACGTGTTATGCGAAAAACCGATGGCCACCACACAGGACGATTGCGAAGCCATGATGCGCGTTGCCGCGCAGAACAACGTGAAACTGATGATCGCTTATCGTCTCCACTTCAACGACGCAAACCTGCACGCCGTCCGAGTGGCGCAATCAGGCGATCTCGGTGAGCTTCGTTATTTTGGATCGTTGTTTGGTCTCCAGGTCAAAGAAGGCAACATTCGCACGCGAAAAGAGCTTGGTGGCGGCACGCTATTCGACATCGGGATCTATTGCATAAACGCCGCGCGCTACCTGTTTCGCGATGAGCCGATCGAAGTTGTCGGGCTGGCTGCGAATAACGGAGAGAAACGCTTCACACAAATCGAGGAGATGACTGGCGCGATCCTGCGGTTTTCCCGAGAACGTCTGGCGATATTCACGTGTAGCTTCGGCTCCGCGGACGTAGCGCAGTTTGATCTGATCGGCACGAAAGGCCGGCTCCGATTGGAAAACGCTTATGAATATCGCGGCGAATTGAAATGCGTGACCACCATTGACGGCAAAGAGACCGAGAAAATCTTCAAGCCGAGCGATCAATTCGCGCCGGAACTCATTTACTTCTCCGATTGCATCATCCACGACCGCGCTCCTGAGCCATCGGGAAACGAAGGATTGGCGGATGTTCGCGTGATCAACGCAATCTATAAATCGGCGGAAATCGGACGCGCCGTACGGATCGAGCCAGTCCCAAAAAAGCAGCGGCCCGATCAGACGATGGAAATCAAGCGCCCGCCAGTAGAGGAGCCGGAGCTGGTTGGCACCAGTTTTCCTCGATCTGGATAAGTAATCTCAATACCAAATAGCGGCGTCATTTGATCCTCGGCCTTCTTATGTGCAACTGCGAACCAGGACGATGACACAAAATGCAATCACGATTGCCAAGAGCCAAAGCAAGTTGCGGGCAATCCGGTCCGAACGCTTGAATTTGCGCATCGAAATCCTCCTTCAGCGAAAGTCGCACCTCAAGGCGTTTCGAGAAGTCATGCCGTGCCAATAGACGGGATCTGTCGCGTGAATTGCGTTCGTCCCGCCGCACGCTTCAATATGACGCCTCCAAATTTTGAAATCTGAGTCTTACGGGATTCTTCTGCCTGCTGAAATGCCGATAACAAAAAAGATCAGACAAAACACCAGGAAGAGGAAGAACAGGAATTTGGCAATCCCGGCAGCTGCGACAGCAATGCCAGTGAATCCAAAGAGCGCCGCCACCAATGCAATTATCAAAAACATTAAGGCCCAACGTAGCATCTATTCACTCCTCAGAAAGGAATCGCATCTGCAAACTAGTACGCGTGTTTCCTACTGCTTTGCGTCAGGCTTTGCGACACCCGCACAAGCCAGATACGTAATTAGATAAATCCGAAGACAGTGCGAAACACGTTCTTTTCGTAGGAGAAACAGAACGAATGAAACTTATCGCAAGCTAAGGAAATCTTATGAGCACAATTCTACTGATTATTCTCATTCTTTTGCTGATTGGAGCGCTGCCGGCCTGGCCCTACAGTAGGGGCTGGGGTTACTATCCCAGTGGGGGACTCGGTTTAATTCTTTTGATTATAATAATCCTGGCGCTATCGGGCGCGATCTGACGAGATCGCAAGACGGCCAGAGATATTATCACAAGCGGGCCGGCGAGTAATGAGAGTGGAGCAATCCCATTCATAAATAAAAAGGATGAAAAGGTAAAGGCGGCAAACTTCGTTCTGAAATGCGATTCATTTGTATGAAGAAATACATTTATCTGCTCGCCGCCGCGGCACTTTTCATGGGTTGCGAGCAAAAGGAAACAACGGTGACGAATCCGCCTGCAGAGAAAAAAGAAAGTAACACAACAGTGATAAACCCGTCTCCAGGCACTACTACCAAGAAAGAGAAAACTGAAGTGAACATCAACGCTTCGCCGACTCCGTAGCCGTCGTGATGCTTCAGATGCAAAATTAAATAGAACGAAAAACTATGCGCTTTATCCTGTTTTTGATTCTGATTCTGTTGCTAATCGCCGCCTTGCCAACGTGGCCATATAGCACAGGCTGGGGATACTATCCCAGCGGTGGCTTGGGTTTCATTCTGTTGATTGTGTTGCTGGTCATTTTGCTTCGCTAGAAATCGCATGCTTGGTCCATAAGCGGTCGACGCACGGAAGTTTGTTGCTGGTCGTCGCGTGGCAGTTGCGGAGTAGTAGCTTGGGAACATCGGACTTTCACCTATATGCGAATCTACCGCGCACCTGATTGTGCGACCCCATCCGGCGGCCACATAGTCATGCGGTGATGCTGTCTTCTCCGATTAAATTGTCCGACGGAGATAAACTCGAGACGCTGCAACGGCTCGATCAATTCCGACCGTGGCGTTCTCTGGATGAGAAACGGTACTGCCTCGTTTGCGGCAAAATTATTACTGGCCGGCAAATCCAAGTAGCTGGCGGCACACGCGGAAACGGACCATTGCGCCTTAGTTGTCCAACAGAGCGCTGCCATTCGATTCCGATGGATTGGGTCCTGCCTACCGATGAAATTCTGGAGAACATGGCATTGAAGGTAGATGAAGACCGGAGGGCATATTTGATACCTAAATGACAAAGAAAACAAACATCGTGTTAAAAAATCGCTTCCGCCGTGGCGATCCAACGCTAAGGGCAGTGGAAGAAATGGAGCTGTACCGTGCAGCGCATCCTGGCAGTCCGTCGGCGGTGCGCCGGCCGCGGTTATTCGTTCGCGGTCAGCTTTGGATTGCGCTTGTCGGTCCGACTGTGGAAGGAGGGATCGTTGGAATCGGCTCGACANNNNCGATGTGCAATATTTGGCCGGTCTGCGCCCACAGACACCTGAAGTGAGAACCGACCATCTCTCTCGTGTTTCCAAACTAACGGCCGCTTAGATTCGATCCAGAATCCAAGACAAACTTTCGTTTCAGAAGCTAGCCGCGTCAGTTTTGGCGTAACCCTGCGGAGATTTATCTGTAAAAACGGTCGATAGTGCGGCATCTTCGGGGAAGAGTGCCCCCAAAAGCAAAGACGAAAAAAACTCCGACACGTCGGCGTGCTTTGAGGACTGCATCGCCCCGCTCCGTGCCGAGGAAGACCGCAGTCGCAAGAGAAACCGCTCATTGTCCGATCGTAGGAATCGGCGGATCGGCCGGCGGGTTTGAAGCGGCAATGGAACTGTTGCGCTATTTGCCGACGAGAACCGGCATGGCGTTTGTGATCGTGCAGCATCTCGATCCGCATCACGCCAGCCGGCTTTCTAATTTGCTCGGCAAAGTGACGGCGATGCCAGTGAGCGAAGTCACAGGAACGACGACTCCAAAACCGAATACGGTTTATGTGCAGCCGCCGAACAAATGTGTCATCGCCAGGAATGGCACGCTCACATTGGTTCAACGTGAGGAGCGGCTCAATGTTGCAATCGATCACTTTTTTGAATCGCTCTCCGAAGAATGTGGATCACGCTCCATCGGCATCGTGCTCTCCGGAACTGGCAGCGATGGCACGGCCGGTCTGCGCGCGATCAAAGCGGCTGGTGGTTTGACGTTCGCCCAAAATCAAGAGAGCGCCAAGTTCGACGCGATGCCGCGGAGCGCGATCCGTGCCGGCTTTGTCGATCTAGTTCTGCCGCCGCGCGAAATTGCGCGGGAAATTGAGCGCATCGCCGATCATCCCTACATCCGGCGGCCACTGAGCGATCCGGAGGAAATCGAGAAAGCCGCCTATCGCCAGGCGGACGATCTGGGCCGCGTCTTCCTATCGCTAAAAAAGCAAATGGGTGTCGATTTTAGCGCCTACAAAGAAAGCACGCTGATCCGGCGGATCCAGCGACGGATGGCACTGCACCGGATCGAAAAGATAAGTCAATACGCGCGGTTCCTGCGCGACAACAAAAAAGAGATCGAAGCGCTCTTTGACGATCTGCTCATCAACGTGACGCGTTTCTTCAGGGACAAAGCACTATTCCGCGCGTTAAAGAAACGTTTTCTGCCGACGCTGCTCAAAAACAAAAGCAAAGATCGGCAACCTGAGTTACGCGCGTGGGTGCCGGGCTGCGCGACTGGCGAAGAAGTGTATTCGCTCGCCATTTGCATTCTGGAAACGCTCGGCAGGGGTCCCTCTAAAATGCGCGTGCAGATTTTCGGCACGGATCTGAGCGAGTCGGTGATCGAACATGCGCGGCTGGGAATTTATTCCAGCGCGATTGAAACGGATGTGTCGTTCGCGCGATTAAAACGATTTTTCGTGAAGCGGGACGGCAGTTATCAAATTCATCGCAACGTGCGCGATATCTGCACATTCGCGCGGCAAAATATTACGGCCGATCCGCCTTTCTCCCGGCTGGATCTGATCAGTTGCCGCAACGTGCTCATTTATCTCAGCCCGGAATTGCAAAAGCGCTGCATCCCTCAATTTCACTACGCGCTCAATGCCGGCGGTAACTTGATTCTGGGGCCGGTCGAATCGGTGGTCTTGTATGACGAACTTTTCAAGCTAGTGGACAAGAAAAACAAAATTTACGCGAAGACAGCGGTGATGCCCCCCCGCACAGCGAACCTCATCCCGCAGCGCGGCTTTGAATTGGCGCACTTCCGACCCAGTTCGACAGCAGGCACTGGCATAAACTTCGGTGGAGACCTTTTGAGAGTGGCCGACCGCATTATGCTTAGCACTTACGCGCCGGCGGCGGTGGTAATCGATCAGGACATGCACGTGCAACAGTTTCGCGGCCGCACCGAGCTGTTTCTCGAACACGCACCCGGGCCGGCGACATTCAATCTCCTGCAGCTAGCGCGGCCGACTCTGGTGGCGGACCTGCGGGCCACGATTCGTCGCGCAATCAAAACGAACAAGCCCGCCCGGAAAGAGCGGGCGCAAGTCAAACTCGGCGGCAGAAGTTACGAAATAAATATTCAGGTTGTGCCATTCAAAATCCCCGGGTCCGACAGATCTTGGTTGCTAGTAATTTTTGACGAGACCACCAAGGAAACCAAACTCGAGAAGTTGCCGCGGGCGCTGGGAAAAAAGGCAGCGCAACGTGAGTTGATGGACCTGCGCCGCGAATTGTCCGCGTCCAAAGAATCAGTGCAATCCATCATCGAAGAGCAGGAAGCCACGAATGAGGAATTGAAATCGGCTAACGAAGAAATCGAATCGAGCAACGAAGAGCTGCAATCCACGAACGAAGAACTGGAGACGGCGAAGGAAGAATTGCAATCAACCAACGAAGAACTGACCACGTTGAACGAAGAGCTGAGCAACCGCAATCTTGAGATGATGCAATTGACCAACGAGCTAAACAATCTGCTCGCCAGCACTCAAATGCCAATCGTGATGGTGGACAATGCGTTGACGGTGCGGCGCGCGACCCCCGCGGCCCGCGGCGCCTTTAATATTTTGCCCACCGATATCGGCCGTCCGCTGAGTGAGCTCCGACCAAACATTGACGTGCCCGATTTGGAAAACATTTTGCGCGAAGTCATCGAAACGTTGGGCACGCGCGAGCGCAAAGTGACCGATAAAGACGGCCGCCAGTATTCGCTGCGGATCCGGCCGTATCGCACGAGGGACAACAAAATCGACGGCGCTGTTCTCACGCTCGTGGATATCGATGGAACAAAGGAAAGCAATGAAGCCAAAAAACGCAACCGGACAAAAGATGTCTTTTCGCGTAAATAGAAAGCACCGGGCAAAGCGTGGTCGCCCAAGCAGGGCTGTGCCCCTCCGACGAAATAGCGAATCTATTCGAGCAGCCACGAAAATGGCGAAAGGAACGTCCCCCGCGCTGCGGAAATTCTCGGCCAGTAACGGAGATTCCAGGCGCGCGCCAGGGATCCGCAATCCGAAAACTGAACTGGAAGCCGCTATTCAGCGATTTGTCGATCTTTACGACTTTGCACCGATCGGTTACGTCAGCTTCGACCGCGCCGGACGGATTGAGGAGGCCAATCTGGCGGCGACCGAATTGCTGGGCGAACGGCGGGATTTGTTAATCGGCCGGCCGTTCGCGTTCTACGTCGGCGACTTGGATTCGTTCATGCGGCACTTGCTTTATTGCCGCACCTCGCAGCAACAGGTGGAGACGGAATTACAGTTGAAACCGAGAAACGGGAAACAGATTCCAGCGCTCCTGTGCAGCAGGCCGATCACTTCGACGACGAGAAATGGCGCCCTGCTCTACCAGACCGCGATTATGGATTTGAGCGAGCGCAAACGGGCAGAAGAAGCGTTGCGCGCCAAGGAGGCCGAGCTGGAAGCGATAATCAATCGCACGCCTTTCATGCTCACTCGCTGTAGCGACGATCTTCGCTATCGATTGGTCAGTCGCGCTTACGCCAGGATGCTTGGCCGCACACCGGAAGAAATCGCCGGCAAGCCGATCATTGAAATCATGGGCGAAGAAGGTCTAAAGGCAATTTCTCCCCACATTGAAAAGGTACTGAGAGGTCGCACGGCGGAATTCGAAACGGACGTATCCTTTCGCAGCGTGGGAGCACCCTGCTTGCATTGTGTGTATACGCCGGACCGGGACTCGAAAGGCAATGTGATCGGATGGTTCGCTTCGATCATTGATATCACCCGGCGGAAACGTGCGGAAGCCGCGCTGCAAAAGTCGAAAAAATTACTGGAAGAGCGCGTGCGCGAGCGAACACACGAATTACGTGTCGCAAACAAAGAATTGGAAGGCGAAATCGCCCGGCGTAAAGGCCTTGAAGGCGAAATCCTTGAAATCAGCGATCGAGAACAACAGCGTCTCGGGCAGGAATTGCACGACGGGCTTTGCCAGCACCTTACCGCGGTCGCGTTCATGGCCCGCTCGGTTGCCTTGCGATTGAAAAATCATCGCGTCATCGAAGTAAATGATATCGAAAAAATCGCGCAACTGGTAAACGACGCCGCCACCGACATGCGCAATCTTTC
>QHOQ01000018.1 GCA_003219355.1 Verrucomicrobiota bacterium | reverse complement strand
GCGCCAGATTATCGCGATAATAACGAGAGCTGCGATGGCGATGAGGACGTTCAACGGTGTAATCAAACCGGGCTTTTCGGGAGTTGGCGTCGGTGTTGCCGTGGGGGCCGGCGCGTTCTTCGCCGCCAGCATCCCCTGTGCGTATTGCAAGCGCTGGAAAGTATCGTTGTCTTGCGGGTTCAGCTTTTGCGCGGCCTGGTAATCGGCAATCGCTTTCTCATACTGCATCATGGAAGTGTATGTGGCGCCCCGTTTTACCAGAGCCTCAGCGTCGGCCGGATTTTTCTCGATCAGTATCGTGTAGTCTGCAACGGCCGCGTCATAATTCTTTAAATTTCGGTTCGCCCAGGCACGCCGATCGTAATTTTGGGGATCGTCCGGATTTTTTTGGGTCGCAGTCGTAAAATCTGCGACCGCCTTGTCCCACTGAGAGAGCCCAATCTCAGCAAACCCACGGAATTTGTAAGCAATAGCGTTATCAGGCTTGAGCTCCATTACCTTGCTGGCGTCGGCCAGCGCCTGACCATAATCCTTTTGCAAGAGCGACGCTTGAACCCGGCCGATGTAGGCGCGTTCATCTTTCGGCGCCAACTCGATGGCCTTGGAAAAGTCGGCAGCTGCTTCTGCCGCTTTTTCCAACGCGATATAGGCAAAGCCGCGATTCTCATAAAACGCCGGCTGTTTGCCATTCGCTTCGATTGCTTTCGTAAACTCCGCGACTGCCTGGTCGTACTGCTTGCTTTCAAAAAATTGGTTACCCTTTGTGTAATCATCCATTCCCGATCCGCCTTTCTCCTTTGCCAGCGCAAGACCGGCCATGCCGAGAAACCCGAGGGCGGCTGTAAATATCGTGATTCGATTTGTGATCATAATGGTCCTTCTCCTCCGAGCTTACTTTTTGAGCGATTTATCGTTTGTAAGCGAGCAAATTAATGGGCCAAAAGAAGCAAAGCGATGAAGCGACTGGATTCCACCCAAGAGATTGTCCGTCAGCGTGGCGGCGCCAATCTCTCGGAAGGATACGCCGCGGTCTTTGCCACGATCGTCATCTGGTCCACGCCGTCCCTCTTTCAGTATTATCTGAATCGTTATTACGATCCCTGGGCACAGAATTTTTATCGATATTGCGTCGCCTGTATCGCAATCGCGCCGTTGGTGATTTATCGAATTCAGAGTGGCGAGCAGCCGCTCAAGTGGCGCGCTGTGATCATATGTTTCTTTCCCTGTCTGCCCAATGTGGTCCACCAAATCACCCAGGTAATCGCGTTGTTCTATATGGGTCCGGGAGTTTACGCGATTTTCACCCGCGCCTCCGTAATCTTCACCGCACTGCTCGCGCTCGCATTCTTCCCTGAGGAACGCCACGTAATCCGTCAATGGCAGTTTCAACTGGGCACATTGCTTGGGTTAATCGGCGCTTTTGGTGTCGTCTGGTTTCAGCCGGGATGGCGATCAGGCCACATCGCCCTTCCCGGATTGTTCATCGCTTTTACAGCCACATTCTGTTGGGCACTCTACGGAATCCTGGTAAAACGTCCTTCCGCGCAACTTGGCTCGATTCGCAGTTTCGGTCTGATCAGTCTTATTACCTCAGCCCTGTTACTCCCGCTAACCTGTGTATTTGGCAAAATTGGCACTCCGCTTCACGCGGGATGGCATGTTAATCTCATTCTTATCATCTCGGCCGTTACCTGCATTACGCTCGCACATGTCTTGTACTACGTGGCCATCCATAAAATTGGTGTTGCGCTCGCGCAAACGCTCCAACTCCTTTGTCCCGCTGGCGCCCTGGCACTCTCGGCCTGGATTTTTGGCGAACGTCTCACTCACGCGCAGCTTTGGAGCGCCGCCATTCTCCTCCTTGGCGCATTCCTGGCCATGAGAGTCAGGCCGGCAGCAGCAATCGAATCGGCGGAAAATCTGTAGCGACTTTTTCAGCTTCACTCCGTTTCTAGCATGTGGCATCGATACAATTTGCTGAAATAGAATGAATCTGAAAGCCTACCTCAGGTCCCGCCAAGTAGAGGTCGACCGCGCCCTCGATCTTTATTTGCCAAAGGCAAACAGCAAACCAGCAACGCTTCACAAGGCGATGCGCTACAGCCTTTTCGCCGGAGGCAAACGATTGCGACCGATCCTTTGTCTCGCAGCCGCCGAAACTTGCCGCGGCAGCATCAGAAATGGGCTTCCCCTGGCCTGCGCGCTCGAATGCATCCACACTTACTCGCTCGTCCACGATGATCTTCCGAGCATGGACAACGACGACTTCCGGCGGGGACGTCCCACCTGCCACAAAGTTTTTGGTGACGGTGTCGCAGTACTCGCGGGGGACGCGCTCTTGACCATTGCATTTGAAATTGTTTCGAAGGCGAAACCAGCCCGACGCTACGACATAGCAATATTCCTACGCGAGATCGCAGTTGCGGCGGGAAGTCAAAAATTGATCGCCGGTCAAGTGGCCGACCTTGAAGCCGAAGGCAGAAAGGCGAGTCGCGAACAGTTGCGCTACATCCATGAAAATAAGACGGCTGCCATCCTCACCG
>QHOQ01000017.1 GCA_003219355.1 Verrucomicrobiota bacterium | reverse complement strand
GAAGACCTTTTCGGACACTTTATCTTGATAATCCGCGCAGGCCTTGCCTAACTCGCAGAGAAGCTTGACGACCGTGTTAATCGCAACATCTGTGAGAGGTGCAGTCCCTCGGATTGAATTTTCCTCGCAAAGACAGTGGAAATTTCGCGACAGCAGATTGATTGGTCAGGCGATGAAATGCTTCAACCTTCCTTTCATTTCATCTGCCGCGGTGGTGGTGGCCGTGGAGAGTCTGGTTGCGCAAACTGCCATCCCGCTCGTCGATATTAAATCGGTTGATCCGACTATCGTCATCGAGTTGCGTTATGCTGGTGCAAATAATCTCGCGGGACGAGCATTATATCCGCCCGGCACTCCGGCCTTGGTGCGTCCCGAAGTGGCGTCCCGCTTAGTCACAGCGCAGGCATTTCTGCGGCGTTACCAGTATCAACTAAAAATCTGGGATGCGTATCGGCCTAAATTCGTGCAAACGCAGCTGCGGCAGGCCGCGCATAACAATGATTATGTCGCCGATCCTCGAGCTGGCGCCGGCTCACTGCACAGCTGGGGGGTCGCTGTCGATGCCACGCTGATCGATGCATGGAACCGCCCGGTCCTGATGCCCACCGACTTTGATAATTTCACGCCAGCCGCAATGTGGCATTACCAGGGTGCTGAGCAAGCGATTCGCTCGCATGTGCATTTGCTCCAGATAGCAATGCGAGATGCCGGCTTTTACGGACTCCGCACTGAGTGGTGGCATTTCACGATTGCTGATTGGCAAAAATATTTGCCACCCGAGGAGGCGAAGCGTGCCGTACAAGTGTTCGAACGTGCTGGCAAGGCAAATTTATGATTGAGCTTTTCTTCCAAATTTCCGGCAGCTTGATTACATCCGCGTATTGATCCGCGAGGAGGTAAGCCCCGTTTGACCGTAGGACCGACCGGCAGGCCGTCTTTTTACTCAGCGAGTCTGCCGGTCAACCAACCGAAGGTCGACGAATGGAACGCCAGCATCAGCCGACTCCGATTGTGGGCAGAAACTAGTAGCGATCGGTCATTCCGTACGCGGGTTGATTGTGGTCGCGTTCGTAAGCGCGAATTGCTCGTCGCGTTTGAGGTCCCATGATCCCATCGATGGCACCATGATAGTACCCAGCGCGAGCAAGTCGGCTTTGCACCTCCACAACTGTGTTTCCATAGCCATATCCGGAATCGTTGTACCCGTAGTAATTGTATGGGTAGTACCCGTAATACGGATACGGATAGAAGAACGGGAAACCAAACGTGTCGACAAAGATGAACGTTCGATTGTTGAAACGGTGGAAGCGACGAAAGCGGGATGCGGAGTTTAGCATTGAAGTGCGCTGCATCGGCATCCGTGCCGTCGAACCCAGCATTGGAGCACGCTGCATCGGCATCTGGGCTGTCGAACCAGGGTGCCCTCTCATCTGCGCCTTCGCCGTCGAGACCGCGAAAACGCACTGGACCACACAACTGAGGAGAATGAATTTTTTCCAGTTCATAACTTTATGGGTTTCTAAAAAATTAAACCCGCTGGAATTCGAAAGTATCGCCGGTGCCGCGTCGGGAAGGTAACGCCGTTGTTACTTTTGCGGACTGCTCCCACCCAATTTCCTTCACGCCTTATGCGCGGAGATGTTTCGGACAAATTCGAACACTCGAACTGCGCAATTCTGCGCGATTCGTGCAAAAGCCGCTTTCCGACTGGATGCGGCTAACGCGCTGACTGGCGCAAATTTCCGTCGAAATCACGCGGAGTTGCGAAACGTTGAAATCGGTTTCGACTCCCGCCCCCGCTGCCAATGCTTCCCATAGGTAGCACTCTCTGACGACCGCGTTTAAGGCGTCATGCCCCACGAACAAAACTTCGGCGGGCCTCAACCATACTTATCCGCGTGCACCGTTGACGTGTTGGGCGCTCACAGCCTGTAACGGCAAAACGATTGTCCCCTGCTGCAACCCTGCTTCCGGACGCCCCCTTGTCCTAGCGCTTCTTCTTTGTTAGCGTGCGGCGAGCCAGGGGCTCTGCAATCTTGTAGTTCTTGGCGATGTCGCGTAGCGCTTTTTCGCTCGGCACAGTTCCGGTCAGCTTATGTCCCTCGATCTCGGCGACGAGTTCACCGGGACCCGGCGTCAGCATCACAGAGATACCTTCCGGCGCGTCCAACCACGTGAGCGAGCGAATCTTTCCATCTGCATCGTGGTGGGCGAAGAGTCTCATGGTCGTCATCCTTCAGGGTGAGACAAACGAAAAGTTTAAGCCGTACCCGATGGCACGGATCGGGCCTGTGTTGCGAACAGTGAAGTAAAGCCGTCGAGCGCCACTCGAGTCTGCCTCGGACCGAACGTCCTTTACCATCAAGATCTGATCTCCCTCATCCGAGTTTAGAGGTCCTGGAGTGACCGCAAGAACGTCTAAAAAGCCGAAGCCCCACATCGCCCAATAGTGCTCGTGTCCCGGAAGAAGTCCGGTCTCACCTGAATCCACCCAAAACGTACGCCAATACGAAACGTTCGCCATAATCTAGTCTCCTTGCGTGCTGTAAAAGCTAAGCAACATCACCTTGATAGATATGGAAGCAGCTCCTTCCTGATCGGAATTTTCTGCCGTTTTCCACTGGGTGGCAAGCACTTTTTTTGCGGTGTTTTCGGCGCTTCCCCACCTGTGCCTGCGAGTTTTACAAAATACGTCTCGGTTATTTCCGGAGCGACTTACGCGCGGAGACGTTTTCGTTCAATTTGAGATTAGCGAACACGTTCATCAAAAGCAGATCACTCATGGCTTCGACTCTGTCGCAGGTACAATCCGCGAGATCCGCATAATTCGCAGTTGCGTTGCGGTCCTGATTTTGGGAATGTCACTTCCCATGCGTCTGCTTGCCGAGATATTTGTCGTCGCTGTAGTGATTTATTTCGGGTGGGAAACGCCTTTTAAAGACTGGGCGGATGACGCCCGCTCCAGACTGACGGGGAAGCCAACGGCGGCTCCGCAAGAAGTTGTGCCGACACCAGCCGTCCGCACCCCAACACCACGTCCGCGAATCGTACCGGGCATCCAAGGCCTAACAACGCCAACGCCTCACGGCTCATGGATGTGGGACGCGACTCATCGAGGCGTCCTGGATCGCCCTACTCCTTCTCCCACTGGCCAGCCCTAAAAAGAGATAGGCCAATCCTAAAATTGGCCACCTCCAGTCGAACACGGTGAGCGTTACCCAATTGGAGGGAACCTCCTGTGTGGCGTCCGAAATTTCTACTCAGTAACTTCTTTCGAGCTGTCAGCCAATTATTCTCTCGCCCGATAGTTTATTCGTTTACGACCTCGATCTTCCAATTGATCACTTGTTAAATC
>QHOQ01000016.1 GCA_003219355.1 Verrucomicrobiota bacterium | reverse complement strand
GGGAAACATTCAGGTTCAGTCAAAATGAAAACATCGACAATTGCTCCGACGAAAAGCGATTACAAGATTCGCGATATCAATCTGGCGGAATGGGGGCGCAAGGAGATTTCCATCGCGGAAAAGGAAATGCCGGGACTGATGGCGATCCGCGAGAAGTATGCTCCGCACAAGCCGCTCGCGAGCGTGCGTGTGACCGGTTCGCTGCACATGACCGTCCAAACCGCCGTTCTTATTGAAACACTTATCGATCTTGGCGCGAACGTTCGCTGGGCCAGCTGCAACATTTTTTCAACGCAGGATCATGCGGCGGCGGCGGTTGCGAAATCCGGCGTCTCAGTCTTCGCGTGGAAAGGCGAAAGCCTCGAAGAATATTGGTGGTGCACTTATCAAGCGATCTCGCACCCAAATGGTAAGGGGCCACAACTCGTGGTCGATGATGGCGGCGATGCCACCTTGCTCATTCATAAAGGTTACGAACTCGAAGAAGGTAGCGATTGGGCAAAGACCAAGTCCGCGAACAAGGAA
The DNA here is from genome assembly GCA_003219355.1 of Verrucomicrobiota bacterium. Classification (GTDB taxonomy): domain Bacteria; phylum Verrucomicrobiota; class Verrucomicrobiia; order Chthoniobacterales; family UBA10450; genus Udaeobacter. The sequence goes on along the minus strand of QHOQ01000016.1, from coordinate 5,229 downwards.
GAACAAGTGATCAAAGACTTGCTCCTGGAAGTTCAGCGCGAGAATCCGTACCGCTGGCATGAGATCGTAAAAGATTGGCGGGGCGTTTCCGAGGAGACGACCACCGGCGTCCATCGGCTTTACAAAATGCATCAGGAAAATCGGCTGCTCGTTCCTGCGATCAACGTCAACGATTCGGTCACGAAATCGAAGTTCGACAATCTCTATGGCTGTCGGCATTCGCTGGTCGATGGATTGAACCGCGCGCTCGACGTCATGATCGGCGGCAAAGTCGCTGTCGTGTGCGGTTACGGCGATGTCGGCAAAGGCTGTGCGCAGTCATTGCGCGGCCAGGGCGCTCGAGTCGTCATCACCGAAATCGATCCTATCAATGCATTACAGGCAGCGATGGAAGGCTACGAAGTCACTACGATTGAGGACACCCTCGGCCGTGGCGACATTTATATCGCTGCCACCGGTAACCTCGACATCATTATGCTCGAGCACATGGAGCGCATGAAAGATCAGGCGATCGTCGCCAACATCGGCCATTTCGATAACGAGATTCAAGTGGACGCGCTGAATTCTGCGAAAGGCGTGAAGCGCGTCAACATCAAGCCGCAGGTCGATAAATACACGTTCCCCGATGGCCACGAGGTTTTTCTGCTCGCCGAGGGCCGATTGGTGAACCTTGGCTGCGCCACCGGCCATCCGAGCTTCGTCATGTCGAATTCATTTTCCAATCAGGTGCTCGCCCAGCTCGATCTGTGGAAAAACCGCGAGACCTACAAGTCGGGCGTTTACGTCTTACCGAAAAAACTCGACGAAGAAGTCGCGCGCCTGCACCTGCAAAAAATCGGTGTCAAACTCACCAAACTCACGAAAGAACAAGCTGATTATCTTGGAGTGCCGATTGAGGGCCCGTTCAAGTCAGAGCATTATCGATACTGAGCTGGAGGGACATAGTCTTCATGGCCCTAAAATAAATGGGGCGCGACAGCGGGCGTCCCTCCGTTATTTTTCGAACTCACGACGCGCTTGCGGCGGCGTGATGAAGAACAGCGGTGTGACCGCGTAAGGCACGAACGCGACGCGTACGTCACGCAAAGTCGCGGCAACGCCAAGCAGATAGGAAACCACGCCGACAAATGATTTCCGTGTGAGATGCGGGGCCTGTGCGGGGATTAGCTCGGGCTTAAGCAGGTTTCGGAGGATGTATGGCTGCAGCACCGATAAAAAGCAGCGTGTTCACCGCCCATGGCTATTCCGAACAAACTCACTGCAAGCGGATTCGCCGGATATTCGCCCATCAAGGCAACATGCGGATCCCATCTAACCAAGTTCATCTATAACTAGATCCTTCCGCTCTTCTCGAGTAGGTCGTGAATCAACCGCATTCGTGCTTCCACGTTTCGGCTGGCGCGAAGATGTGCGACCCTTCTTTGCATTCGCCGCGTCCAATTTAAATTTGCCGCTGTGCCGGGAACATTGAACCGGTATCTGCGCGCCAGCAGATCGGTGATCATCACGATAGCAATCCAGGCCTCGCTTTTGAAAAGCGCTTCCATGATCGCCGGATAGAAATCCTTTTCGAAATCGATCTTGTCGATCTTTGGATCGAAGCCTGCGAACAGTGCGATCTTGGCCAACTCGAATTTCGATTGTTCCGATGTAGCCGTTGGATGCTCGAAAGCTTCCTCCCACAAAGCGCGGATCGGTTTGTGGTCGTGGGTGGTGTAAGTCGCAACGGAAAGCCGCTCATACTTTTCTCCGGGCGTGACTTGTTCATGGTAAACCTCCCATTGCGGAATTTTGAATCCCGCGATGCCGAGCGAGGCCAGGCTCGGTCGGACGTAATCAGGAACGGCGCCAAGGTCTTCGCCAATCACACGCGTTGCCCCCGCCTCTGCCAGAGCAACGCGCAAATACTCCTCGCCCTCCTGCTTATTCGCGTCGCGGTTTTCGGCCGTTTCGTCGTCACGTGGTGCGAAATGCGGCTCGCGCCCGCCAGTTCGCGCCAGCATTTCTTGCCGATCGAGCGGCAGAAATTGTTTGTTCTTCCGCGGTCGCCAGGGAAATGCGTAGATGCGATAAAATCCGAGCACGTGATCGATGCGAAAGAGGTGGAAAATGCGTCTGACGGCACGTACACGCTCGCGCCACCATTCGAAATTGTTCGCACGCATCCGGTCCCAGCGATAGAGAGGAATCCCCCAATTTTGCCCCCATTTCTGTGTGAACTCGTCGTCCTTAAAATATGGTTCGGGAGGTGCGCCTCCGGACCATTCGAGCGCGAATTCATCCGGCCGCGCGAAAACGTCTGCGCTGTAATAACTGACGCCAAATGGAATATCGCCCATCAATGCAACTCCGCATTCTTCAGCATAAAGCTTGATCTGACGCCATTGTTTATGGGCTATCCACTGCACATAGCAGAAGAAATTTCGTCGATTTCCCAGGGCTGCCTGTCGATCTTGCGGCAGATCGTGCAGCCAGTCGCGCGCCCTCTTAACGGATTGATGTTCGGCTGACCATCTGGTCCACGTAGCGCTCTCGTCGTTCTTCTCCATTAGAACACGGAAGAACGCGTAATCATTAAGCCATTCCGCTTCTTCTTTGCAAAATTTCTCAAACTCCAACTGTCGTTTTTTTCCGGCACGCCCAGAGAAATTCGCGAATGCCTTCTCAAGCAAGCGCCGTTTCAGTTTTTTGACATGTCGATATTTCACCTCGCCACGCCGCAATCTCCCAAGATCGACATCCGCCATGACCGAATTAAAATCCTTGCGCGTTAAGTCTTCTGGGGAGTTAGGCGCAAGCTCCAATGTGGTTGGCTCAATCGCCATTGCGCTAACGGCGTTATAAGGACTGTTGTCGGCTCCGGTCTCATTGATCGGCAAGAGCTGGACAAGTCTAAATCCAATTCCGGCGGACCAATCGATAAACTCCCGCAGAGCACCGAGGTCGCCGATGCCAAGATCGTCTTCGCCACAAGCACGCCTGCGATCTTTTTGTCCGGCGATAGGTTCACAGGAAAATGACGAAACAATGACGACATCCGAATGGCGAAAGAAACATCGGTGCGCCTTCGATCATTTGAACATTCGGACTTCCTGCGACATTCGTGATTCGCGCTTCGTCATTTTCTCTGCACCTGCCAGTCTTCGACGAGTTGGTTTGGAATTTCTTGCAGGAATCGTGACGGCCGCTGGAAAACGTCGCCGTAGCCTCCACTTAATCGCATGTGCGGAAAGGTGAGATAAAGTTCATTGCGCGCGCGCGTGATCGCCACGTAAAACAGTCGCCGCTCTTCCTCGATCGCGTCGCGCGTGTCGAGCGAGCGGCCGCTCGGAAACATACCGTCAGTCAACCAAATGATGAACACGGTATTGAATTCGAGTCCCTTGGCTTGATGCACGGTAGAAAGATTGACCGCCTCTTTTTCGGCGGTTTGATTTGGCACAGCCTCTGCATCGACATTGCTGATGAGCGCCAGCTGCGCGAGGAATTCGTGCACGTCCTTAAATTGGCGGGCAAACACGGCAAGTTGATTCAAATCTTCACGGCGCAGCTCGTAGTTTGTGAAATTCACTTTTGCGTAGTCATCGTAAATCGCTTCGACAATCGATGTGATCATTTCCGACGGCGGATTGGGCTGTCCCCGCGGCGCGATCTCATCGAGCGTATGCGCGAGCTGCTCCCAAGCTTTTCTTGCTCTCGCGCTCACATTCATAACGAGTAAACGCTCAACCCACGATGTAATTTCCCCTCGTTCGTGCAGCGACCTATCCCACGCGTTCCAAAGATTTTCTGCGTTGCGATTGCCAATGCCGGGGAGCAATTTCACCATTCGTTTGAATGCGACCTCGTCGCGCGGGTTCCCTACGCATCGAATAAAGGCCGTGACATCCTTGATGTGCGCCTGCTCGAAAAAACGGATCCCGCTGGTGATTTGGTACGGAATGCCGCGCCGCGAAAGCTCAAGCTGCAGTTCAATCGCGTGATAATGCGCCCGGTAGAGCACGGCGATCTCGTTAAGATCGACATCTTCATCGCGCAATTCGAGGATGCGTTGGGCGACGAATTGCGCCTGCTCGGCGCCATCATTGAGCGCGACAAGCGCCGGCTTCACGGCGTTTGATTCGCGCGTTGCGCTCAAGCGCTTGCGAAACTGCTGAACGTTGGCGGCGATTGCTGCGTTCGCGACTTCCAGAATTTCAGGGACGCTGCGGTAATTCATCTCGATCTTGAAGACCCGCGCGTCCGGATAGCGTTTGGGAAATTCGAGAATGTTCTGAAAATTCGCGCCGCGCCACGAATAGATCGACTGGGCATCATCGCCGACGACCATCACGTTCTTGTGATCGAGCGCCAGCGTATCAACGAGATCAGCCTGGATTTTGTTCGTATCTTGATATTCATCGACAAGAATAAATTGAAATTGCCGCCGATAAAATGCCGCGATCCCTTCGTGTTGTTGTAACATCGATAATGTCTTTTCGAGCAAATCATCGAAATCCAGCGAATTGGTTGCCTTCTTCTTTTTCTCGTAGCGGTCGTGGACGTCTTGGATCTTCTCGAGCAACGGCAGGAAATACGGGAATTTTGCGGCAAGCAATTCTTCCATCGATGTCTCTGTATTGACGACAAAGCTAAAGATCTCAGCGAGCACATCGCCTTTCGGGAACCGGATTTCTTTCGGATCAATTCCCGCGCTTGCTACGACCGAGTTGATCAAATCCTTTTGATCTTCGCGATCCATGATCGTGAATCCGCTCGAATAACCGAGCGCGCTTCCGTGACGTCGCAGGATTCTGTTCCCCACCGAATGGAACGTCCCGCCCCAAAGCCCGCTCGCATCGACCGGGAGCAAATTCGCGACGCGATCCAGCATTTGTCGGGCGGCTTTATTCGTGAAGGTGAGCAGCAAAATATTTCGCGGATCGATCCCGTTTTCGAGCAAGTACGCAACGCGGTAGGTAAGTGTGCGCGTTTTGCCACTGCCTGCGCCCGCAATCACGAGCAATGGCCCGGGCGGCGCCGTCACCGCCGCCAGTTGCTGCTTGTTTAGCTCCGCGGCGTAATCGATATGAATCGATGTCGATGTTGGTGCGCGTTGCAGCGTGTATTGGCGAGGCATAGTGCCTGTCCAGTCCTCCAATCAGACGCATTCGTCCAGCGGCGAACTCGGACCTGGTTACGCTGCTGTCGCGACAACCTCTCTTCAACGGAAATTTGGAGGGGCCGACG
>QHOQ01000015.1:3453-3742 GCA_003219355.1 Verrucomicrobiota bacterium | reverse complement strand
ACATCTCGCGACCGGAAAAGCAGAAGGGTTTATCGACGACCTCAAACTCCCTGCTAAGAATAAATGCGAACGGGACGCGGACGATTTCGCGCGAAATACACTCGTTCCAAAGCGCGACTGGGAGCGTTTCGTTGCCGCGGGCAAGTTTGACCACGAATCCGTCCGTCGTGAGGCAAAGCGGATGGTGATTGACGCGTCAATTCTCGCCAGGCGGCTGCGGATGGAGCAGAAGGATTTCCGCATGCTTAGTAGTCTGATAGGCAATGGTAAGGTCCGCGTCTTGTTCGAG
>QHOQ01000015.1:0-3404 GCA_003219355.1 Verrucomicrobiota bacterium | reverse complement strand
TGCATATCTCGTCGTTTAACAGAGGTCAGAGGTCAGCGTAATCGGTGATTGGTGATCAGTGAACAGGATGAAGAACTTCATCGGGAGTTGGAATTGCGGCAGCTGCGGCAAGGAAGGGCCGTATAGCGCCTGCAACTCGCCGGTGAATTTTGCGGTGCTGGAGACGATGGTTTCGATTTGCTTTTCGCGTTTGGCCCAGGTGCGGTTCATCGCCGCTTTTTCCCTGGTGAGGTCGGCTTGCATCTGCTGGAACTGATCAGCGATCGTTGCCATTCGTTCGTGAAACTGCGGGCTGGTGAAATACTGAGAGATTCGCATCGCGCGGTGGAAAAGCTTACGTCCTTTCAGACGTATACGCGGACGGGACTGTGTTAGTGGCGATGTTTTCTTCGTTTGATTGATTTACGCATTGCCAGAAGCGACCTTTCGACAAATATCCGCCGGGCAGGGCTCCTGATTTTCGCCGCCATCCCAAAAGCCTTCTTCCAGCTGAACGTACGCGGGAATTCGATCTCCGGCAGCTTCACAAAGAGCCGAATCCTGGTCGGACTAAAATAAAAGATGTCGACCAAGGCTTTCTCGGGAGTCGCAATCTTCGCCGCGCCGGACGGATCGAGCTCAAACCCAAAGAAGAAACTGGGCCCTATATGGTGAATGGAAAACGTGCCTATTGGAGTGTCGTAGGTGCGGGTCCGTGCCAGCGAAACGGCATATGTGACGGCGGGGATCTGCGAGATCATTCCATGGTAATAGAGCGCGCTCTGGAGCGAGACATATGCGGGGAAAGGAGAGGCGAGGTGTTCAGGAATAGCCAGCCGATTGACGTTTCGCGTCATCGCCCACTTTCCTCGCGCCAGCTTGTTGATTGCGCCGGAATTGCTCAAACGAGTTGCGGCTCTGGTGGCGCTTGAATCCGCTACCCCAAGCAACGCAGCCAGATCGCGGGTCTCAAAAAGTGGATAACCCAATGTCTCGAGTTTTGCCAAGGTCTCGACCGGCTTCATAACGATTCCAAGACGCTGAAGACCTTTTCCCGCAACGCTTCCCACGTCCTCGTCGCCGAGTAATAATCCCAGTATTCCGCCGGCAAGTAAGCGACGACCTGGCTCTTAAATTGGTCGAACCGAATAGACAAGGTGTTATCGGCCGCAGCCTTTAGAAGCTTTTTATCCTCCTTGATGCGTGACCCTTTCGCGCCCCGGTCGGATAGATGGGCCAGGTCGAAAACATCGCGCGCCTGCGTTTCACTTCGGCCGATCAGGGCTTCGATCTTTTGGGCGAACGCCGTTTCCAAGTCGTAATGGCTCGCGAAGGTCGGTCGCAGATTGTAGGTGCGAATTATTTCCGGGTCGACCGGTTCAAAGAGGAGACCCTTGGAGAATCTGCGCCTTGAGAATTCGATTCTTGTCGGCAGCAGGCTACTCGACGATTCCGTTCGAATCTGCACCTTCCAACGCTGCGTGGTCTCAGTCTGCTTGGGCTCGGAGAACTGGGTAATGGCGAGCTTATAAGCGGCCAGAATTCGGGCGAACCCAGGGTCCTTCAGAATACGTTGGACATTTTTCTGCAAGGTGATCCTGGCAATCGTGTGGACATCGAAGTCGATATCCTCGGAATAACGGATGCTTTTCCAAAAAAAGCGGAGATTGCAGCCCCCTTTCAGGCAATAGAGCTTTTTATCGACCCGCGCGCCAAAGTGAGCCAGGAAGAGCAGATGAAACTGCTCCACCGCCTGGATATCTCCTAGCTTGGGATTCATAGCAGATAATACGCGTAGTTGACTGAAAATGTCAATTACGCGTATTTACTCTCAGCTGACAATGCAAATCGAGGCAGTTCCGGGAGCGCAGGGCCGTACAATGCCTGTAATTCACCAGTAAATCGAGCTGTGCTAGAGACGATCGTCTCGATCTGCTTTTCGCGTTTTGCCCAAATGCGGTTCATCGCCGCTTTTTCCCTGGTGAGGTCGGCTTGCATCTGCTGGAATTGCTCGGCGATCGTGGCCATGCGCTCGTGGAACTGAGGACTCGTGAAATACTGGAAGATTCTCGATTTCTGGTCGTCCTGTCCGCTCAAAGCCAGGCGGGTCTGCCCAAGCAGCGCCATGTTTACTCGCAATGTTTCGGCCAGACAGGCGGCTAACGAAAACGTCGTGAGCAGCACGCCTCTGACGCCGCCCATGTGCTGAACGTGCTGGGGTAAGGCATCGGTCACGATGACCGCAACGTCGGCCTTGGCGGCTTGTTTATCTTCGAGCAGTTTATCGATCCATCTGTCGCTCCAGTTGTGTACGCGTTTGGATTCCCAAAGAATTGTTCCGCAAATCTGACCCGAATCGCTCATCACCTTTTGCAGAACGTCGGCGCCGCGGACGCCGCTTTTGATTGGTTCGATTTGATCGCGCGGGAATCGTTCGCGCAACGCTTTCTCAAGCTCAAGTTCCTGCGCGTCGCCCTGCAATTTCTGTGAGCCTTGTTCGGCTTTGCGTTTCAAATCTTCGATTTGGCGACGCATATCGTCGAGTTGCTTGTTCTTCTCCGCATCCTTGAGGCGGTGTTCCTCGAGCATCTGATCTTGTGCAGCTTTGCGGATTTTTTCGCGCTCAGCCGCTAACTTTCGTTCCGCCTCCAGCTGTGCTTTCTCGGCCTGCTCCTGAAGCTCAACCTTTGTCCGCAGCAAGGCGCGCTCATTGTCACGTGCTTCTTTTAGCTCCTTTGCTTGTGCTTCAACTTTTATCTGAAGCTCGGCCGAACTGCGTTGCGCGTCCTCCGCTGCTTCTCTGGCGAGTTGCTGGCGCAGGTCGGCTTCTTTGCGACTGAATTCTTCGCTTAATTCCGCGCGTAAATAGAGCTCAATCTCTCGGTTGAGCGCCTGATCCAGCGCGAACTTATGCGAACATTTGGGACAAGTGATAGCAGGGAGCATTGAGCAAGGAGCAGGGAGATCGGAGATCGGAGATGGGACATCGAAGATGGGAGATGGGTATTACGGCGGATTTCATTCAAATAGTTATCGGTTATCAGTTAATTGTTATCAGGGGAAGTGGTCTTGTTGTCCGGTGGTCAGTGGTCTGGTTGTCTGTGGTTGTAGTCCTCTCGCGCTACTCGCGGCTCTTACGGTCCTCTTCCAACACGATCTGTGTCAGCGGCGCTTCCGCATCGCTCTTTTCGGATACTGACGCGGCGCCCATGCTGGCGCGGCGCAATGCGCTCATCTTGCGGGAGAACGCTGCCTGGCCTGCTCTTGAACCGGCAGTGTCAGCAACGTAGCTGGCCGCGTTGTTCGCTGCGATACTGAGGTTCGAGGCAGTCGCGATGGCGTCCTGGTTGGCGCCCAGAAAGAGAAAAACCCACTTGTACATGTCGGTCTGGTGTTTGATCTTCCCGGCAATCTCTTTCCAATTA
>QHOQ01000014.1 GCA_003219355.1 Verrucomicrobiota bacterium | reverse complement strand
AACCGCCAACTGAGGATCGGAAAGAAAAGCCACGCATTCCAGTAGAAGACGGTTTCCGGCTTAAAGTCGATTGAGCCAAGCAGTGCCAGTATCCGCTTCACAGTATAACGCCGCGTACCATGAATAGCGATATCATGTCTTCCTCGCAGAATATCGAAGGCTGGGAGATTGAGGATCAGTAATCCACCTGGTTTCAGCACGCGGATCTCGGATAGGGCGCGGTTTTGGAATACTTGTCTGTGATACAGGACATCTAAGTTCACTACGACATCGAAGCTGGCATTGGGAAATGGCATCTCCTCCACGGAGCCACGAATGACGTCTGCAAAGCCACGTTGCTGGCAATACTCGACGGCAACCGACGAAAGATCAATTCCCGTGACTTGCCACTCTGGGTGAGTTTCACGAAGGGTATGTAACATGCCGCCTGTGCCGCAACCGGCGTCCAAAAGTTTGCAAGTCTTACCGCTAGGAAAACGAGAGGCCACGTCGTTGATCACCTCCATGCGCAGCACCTGATACCACCAGTAGGTATCTTCCACTTCGCGCATAGTATGATATTCGTGTTGTAGCATGGTATCAGGAGAAAAAGTCGCGTATCGCATCTATCGTATATTTCACCGCTTCCCTAGTAAGATAAGGATGCAATGGCAGGCTCAATATCTCGGGCACTAATGCCTCTGTGTTTGGCAGTGGCGGAGAGCGTTGCGCTAAGGCAGCATATCCCGGCTGCTGATGGACCGCTGCAGGATAGTGCCGAGCGGTTGGGATGCCGCGAGATGTAAGGTATTTCATCAAAGCGTCGCGTTGCTTTACACGGATGACGTAAAGATGATACGCATGCTCGCGGCAAGGCCGTGAAACCGGCATCTGAATTGGTGGTAGATCCGACAAGCCTTCCTCATAGATGGCAGCGAGCGAGCGGCGACGCTTGTTATTAGGAATGAGGAAGGGAAGCTTCACGCGAAGAATAGCAGCCTGTAGTTCGTCTAGTCGGCTGTTGATTCCATCGAAATCGCTGATATAACGTTCGCGCCAACCGTATTGTCGCAGCCAGCGCACCTTGTCGGCGAGCGCGGTATCGTTCGTGGCCACAGCGCCGCCATCTCCAATGGCTCCAAGGTTCTTTGTCGGATAAAAACTAAAGGATGCGCCGCGTCCGATACTGCCTACAGGCTTGCCGTAGTACATTGCACCGTGCGATTGCGCGCAGTCCTCCAAAAGGATGAGATTGTGTCCGTCGCACAAGCCGCGCAGCTCGTCCATCTCAGCAGGATGTCCGTAGAGATGAACGGCAAGGACGGCTTTGAGCTGCGTCCCCGCCGGTGAATGAATCGCTTGATCCAAGCTTTCAGGAAGCATGGTGAAGGTGACAGGGTCCACATCCACAAATAGCGGTGTAGCGCCGGCCCGAACAATGGCAGACACACTAGCCACGGCGGTTTGCGAAGGCACGGCCACACTGCTGCCTTCTTGGATGTCTAATGCGCGCAACAAAAGTTCAATTGCGTCTGTACCGTTTGCAACGCCAATTGAATGAGCAACGCCAACAAAGGAAGCAAATTCTTGCTCAAACGTAGCGACTTCGCTGCCAAGTATATAGTGCCCGCGCTCTAGGACCCGCTGAAGCGCCCGCTGGATGTCGTCACGGTGGGCGCTGTAATCCTCGAGAGGGTAGGCAGTGAAGCAACTTGGCCGCGACTTACCGGTTGTCATTGGCCTTTGGTCTCATTAGGTATTGCCCGCCGGTAGGCTTCGCGATTTCTTCTTTTATGCAAAGATCGTCTAGGAAAATTAGAACTTCGAATAAGGTCTTTGTATCCTCAATCTCTATATAGGCTGCTCGTGTGCCCGCAGGTGCCACTAAATCCAGAAGGGAGGTAAATTCCATTTTCCATTCAGATCGTGAACCAGCGTTCGAAAATCGTAATAATCTCTTTCGATCGAGTTTTCTCGAGAGGAGAGAAGGCGACCAGGTTCTGGCCGCTCAATTTTAGTCGTCACCCGGTCATTGATTTTGTTCGTGCAAAATTTTCAGGCGAAATCTCCTGAGCCCTATTGTTAGTCATGACTGTAGCGCGGGATGCGAAGCGATAGATGATTTATCATCGAGGGGTTGTTTCGCAACGCATATTTTTCGCCCCCCATGTGACTGAAAATTTGATTGCTGCTTTGACTGGACCGCTATTCCTTGATACGCACTTCTTCGATGCCTGAGGAAAAGTTGCGCCTAAACCGGTTCGGGTATGAGTTTCTTGCGCTGACCGGACTGATACTGCTAGTCGCGCTCCGGTTCTTTCCCGTGCTTTGGGATCACCGGCTTTACGGACCGTTCGGCGATAATGTTTTCATTCTTGGACCGATGTTTGCAGAAACAGCTCGGCTCGCCCTCCATGGGGTATTCCCTTATTATCTACCAAGCTTTGGCACCGGGTTTCCTGTATTTGAGAGCCCGGAGTATTGCGTCTGCTATCCGTTTTATTTTTTCGGCCTGCTCGACTACGGCGGCCCACTCCAGTCGCTTTATACGCTGACGTACCTGGCCATATTCCACCGTTTTTTGTTTGCGCTGAATTTGTACGGCATGCTCCGGTGCGCTCGAATTTCACCCTGGGCCGCATTCGCGAGCGCTTCCATCGGTGTTCTAGCTAGGAATACGGAGCTGTATGCAAGCTGGATTACGATAACAGCAAGCTATACCTGGATGCCGCTGCTTATCGGCGGCGCGATTTTGCTTCTGCGATTTCCTGGCCGGTTTTGGGGTATTCTTCTACTGGGTGGCTCCGCCGGATTGCTTGCGCTCGCCCAAGCGGCTCAGCCGGTTTCCCACGCGCTGTTCTTCTGTGTGATTTTTTTTGGCGCGGGGATGGTTTGGCTGATCCTGCGCCGCGATTCGACAGCAGTTGTCCGGCTCATCCTCTCGCTGGCCGCAGCAGGTGCGATCGCCTTCGGGCTCGCTGCTGTCTCAGCGGTCCCTGTGTTACTCGGTATCGAACGAATGATTCGACACATCGGTGAAGGGTTCGTGCTCGGCCATCAAGCCATTCCCTGGGAGCAATTCAACCGATACCAGCTAACTGTGGCCCAGCTTGCCGGAATTCTACTCGGGCCAGGGTGGGTAGGTGCGGTCGGCAGCCCTTATGTCGGCCCGCTCGGTGTGGTGGGGGTCGCGTCCGCTCTTTTGTTTTTCCGGCGGTTAGATTCGATGGAGCGGTTTCTCGTCAGCGTCATCGGCGCGATCGGGCTTTACGCTTTGTTATCAGCTTGCGGAACCCATCTTGGATTCGCCTATTTGAACTATCATCTTCCACTCA
>QHOQ01000100.1:11097-16715 GCA_003219355.1 Verrucomicrobiota bacterium | reverse complement strand
ATCTTAGGTTCCAGCGGCGAACAGCTCGGCGTCATGAAATTATCGGATGCCTTGCGCAAAGCTCAAAGTCTCGGTCTCGATCTTGTCGAAGTCGCGCCTACGGCGAACCCGCCAGTTTGCAAAGTCGTGGCGCTCGGAAAATTCCGCTACGACATTTCCAAACAAGAAAAAGACAAAAGAGCGACTGGCGCGAAGCTGAAAGAAATTAAGTTTCGCGTCAACATCGACGATCACGATTATCTGACGAAAATCCGTCACGGCGAAGAATTCCTTGATCGGGGAAATAAAGTTCGGGTGCAGCTCCAATTTCGCGGACGGGAAATGGCGCACCAGGAGTTTGGCCTGCAGCTTATGGAGAAAGTACGCGACGACCTCTCGGGCATGGCGCAAGTGGAAACGGCACCGAAAATCACCGGCCGAAACGTGACTATGACGCTCTCGCCACTGCCGGCGAATCGCCGGAAAAGGCGATTTGCACCACCGCCTAAGGCAGCCGAGAGCGATATCGCTGCTTCACCGAACGGGACGTAATCGTAAGGGTCCCGCAGATTACGTCTCGCGCAGGAGCTAAGGAGATTTTGAGGCTGTCGGTCTCGTCGGTGGCGAATTGACGGGTGGCGGCGCTGCCGCTTGCTTCGCTTCCAACCGCGTTTTACGGCCCTGCGCTTCCGCGTTCTTGGGGTCGAGCTTTAGAGCTTTTTCAGTATCCGCCATGGAATTGGCTATATCTTCCTTCGTTTCGTAGATGTAGCTCCGGTAAAGATAATATCGGACTTCATTTGGCTTGAGTTTGATCGCCTCGGAGTAATCGGCCAGCGCTTTGTCGTAATCGCGCAGTTTCATCTCCACTGCCGCGCGTTGTTCGTAAATGCGCGAGTCGTTTGACTTGATCTTGAGCGCTTCGTTGAAATCAGTGATCGCCTCCTCAAACTTTTGGTCGCGCGCAGAGGCGAATCCGCGCTGCTGGTAGGCAACTGCCAGATCCGCAGCGTATTTATGGTCGAGAGCGGTCGCTTTGCGAAGGAGCTCGACGCCTTTGTCGTAGTCTTGATTCCTGGAGGCCTCGGCACCTTCTCGCGCGAGCTTGTTCGCTTCTTTGTTGCCTTGTGCCTGAGCGACTTGCGATACGCAAACCGCCAGGGCGATGAACAGAGTGATAACCGAATATTTTTTCATGATTTTTTGTTGTACGTTAGTCTTCTCTGAGAATTCGAAATTCAGGCCTCGAATAGTTGGCCCCAAGCGTAACTCTTTAGGTTTGTTCCGGAGAAGGCGTTTGTTCAATGTCAATCTTTGGCTCGGGCTCTTGCGAAGCGGATCTGCCCGGTCCGGGCTCATCGATCCGCGTGATCCGCAGAGCGCAACCGGTCGTTTCATCGATTTCGATTAGCGCGCCCCGCAGCCGGACCTCTCCGGAAGCGACCGGAAACGATGCTGGCAGATTTGAAATGAAGCGGTTCATGATCGGTTCAATCGCGCGGCCAAGAATCGAATTCACCGGCCCGCACATTCCCGCGTCGCACATGAACGCTGTTCCACCAGGAAAGATTTGTTCGTCCGCTGTCTGCACATGCGTGTGAGTGCCAATTACAGCTGACACCCTGCCATCGAGAAACCGGCCAAGCGCGATTTTCTCGCTCGTGGTCTCGCCATGCGCATCGACAACAATATTGGTAGTTTCTTTGCGCATTTTCGTCACCGCCGCTTCTGCTGCTCGGAAGGGGTTCTCCAGAATCGGCTGCATGAAGGTTCGCGCCTGGACGTTGACCACACCGATTTTGCCCTTCGCCGTTTCGAGCACGATTGATCCGCTGCCAGGCGCTCCGTCGGGATAATTTAATGGGCGCAGCAGGCGCGGTTCGAGATCGAGAAATTTGAGAATATCTTTTTGGTCCCAAATATGGTCGCCAGTCGTAACGACTGAAACGCCGGCGCGCAAAAGGTCGATTGTAATCTTTCCGGTAATTCCTCGGCCACCGGCCGCGTTCTCGCCGTTGACGATGATGAAATCCAATGCGTGCTTTTCCTTAAGCTCGGGTAATCGATTGATCACGGCGGTGCGCCCTGGCTCGCCCACGATGTCGCCCAAAAAAAGAACCGTTAGCATTCTGCGAGCATCGTATTAAAGGAACCGAAATCCAAACGCGGATGTTTCAGTTCAAGCAAGCGCGAAAATTCCTCGCGATTATCGCAGTCCATCTGTCGATCTTACCGTCCGCCAGCGACGCTGCGGACAACCTTGGGATCCTTGGCGCGCATCCCAGATGGAACGTGCTGGAAAAATACCAGGAAACAATCACCCACGATGAATTCACCCGATTGATTCAGGACGCATACTGCACCCACGGTTTCGCATCGGACTTGATTGCGATAAACGACAAAAATGCCCGGATTTTGACGAACCGCGATGCGCAAAAGTTCTTCATCTTGCGCTTCGCTGAAGATGAAGCGTCCTGCCAGCCGGTCCCACGTCTTTGGCGTCCTGCGAAGTCCCTGGCGCCGGCAAAAGCAGACAAACCCCTGTCCGGTTTCCGCATCGCGCTAGATCCAGGACATCTCGGTGGAAAATGGGCGAAGATGGAGGAGCGCTGGTTTCAAGTCGGCAACAGCCAGGCGGTGCAGGAAGGCAACCTGACGCTGCGCGTGGCGCGACTGTTAGCCCCGCGACTGCGGAAATTGGGGGCGAAAGTTTCTTTTGTGCGCAACAGCTCCGGGCCGGTCACGCAAAAGCGACCGCACGATTTTCAGGAGCTCGCCAGAAAAATTTTGATCAAAAACGGCGTACCGCAACCTCGCGCGGGCGTGGATATTCTTGATCCAAACGATCCTGAGAAAGAGCAAACGATCCGCTGGCAGAGCGAAATTTTATTCTACCGCTACAGCGAAATCCGTCGTCGCGCCGCGCTGGTGAACACCAAATTACATCCTGATCTTGTCCTTTGTTTGCATTTCAATGCCGAAGGCTGGGGCGACCCGAATCGTCCGACGTTGACCGACAAAAATCATCTTCATCTGCTCGTGAATGGTGCCTATTTGCAGGACGAGCTGCAGTTAGATGACGAACGCTTTGAAATGATTCGCCGGCTTTTGAGCCGCGCCTACGATGAAGAGCTGCCCCTTGCTGACACGATTGCTGGTACGATGGCTCGCGAAACCGGATTGCCACCCTATGAATATCCCACCACAAATAATGCGACGAAGGTCGGAACGAGCGGGTACGTTTATGCGCGCAATCTGCTGGCGACGCGGCTTTATCGGTGTCCGGTTGTTTATTGCGAACCTTACGTGATGAACAGCAACGACGCTTTCGCGCGTATTCAGGCTGGCGACTACGACGGAATCCGAAGCGTTAGCGGCGTGGATCGGAAAAGTATCTTTCGCGAATACGCAGACAGCGTGGCTGATGGTTTAGTGGAATACTGTCGCAAGGCGCGAGAAGGCGGGGGCGATTGACCTCAGTCGCCCTTTGTAGGGCGTTTCTGTGAAACGCCTCGGCGCCTGTGACAGACGCCCTACAATTCACGGATCGCCTCGCGAATATCGTCGAGCGTCACATCGCTCGACAAATGCGCCGAACCGATCCGAGGCGCCACAATGAAGCGAATTTGTCCTCTCTCGAATTTCTTGTCGTACTGAAGCGCCTCGAAAATCTTTTCCCGCGGAAAATCCGACGGCAATCGCGTCGGTAAATCGAACCGCCGCAGGAGACCGACAATTGCATCGCGCTGATCGTGCGGCAGCTCGGCTTTTTTTACCGAGACATCGCAGGCTGCGATAATTCCAAGACTGATCGCTTCGCCGTGCAGAAATTTCTTGTAATCACCGGCCCGCTCAATTGCATGACCAACAGTATGACCGAAATTTAGTAGAGCGCGTTGACCGGTGCGATCTCGCTCGTCTTTCGCTACGATTTTCGACTTTATCTCAATGTTGCGACGGATTAGTGGCGCGAGATTTTCAAGATCGACGTCTTTAAGGGCCGCGAACATTTCCGCGTCGGCGATAATACCGTGCTTGATGACCTCCGCGAAACCCTGATTGAACTCGCGCCGCGGCAAGTTCTTTAGAACATCGACATCATCAATCACGAGCGCTGGAGGATGAATCGCGCCGATCAGATTTTTCCCGGCGCTGGTATTGACACCCGTCTTCCCGCCGATTGAGCTGTCCACCATCGCGAGCAGCGTGGTGGGAATCTGAACATGTGGAATCGCGCGATGGAAAATCGCGGCGACGAATCCTGAAATATCTCCGATCATCCCGCCGCCAAGGCCGATGACAAACGATTGTCGCTCCCATCCGGCAACAATCATCTGGTCACAGATCGCGCCCGCTTGCTCGAGCGTCTTCGATTCCTCGCCTGCGGCAATTGTTATCAGCGTGGGCTCAAGGCCTGCCGCCGTTAAACTTTGTTTGACGCGCTCACCAAACAGCGGGGCGACATTTGAGTCTGAAATGATGGCGCAGTGAAGGCCTCCCAATCGTTTCTTGACGATATCACCGACACTGGCGAGCAAGCCCGATTCGATCAGGACATGGTAATGGCGCGGACCGCCTCGTACTTCGACCAACAAGCTTCTGGTCATTGGTCTTATTGGGAAAAGGATCACGCTAGTGGTTTTAGCAGGGATATGAAAGCGAAAATCCGGCGCGAAGATTGCTTGACAAAACATTTCCAAGTTTGTGTATGTAGATCATGCCCGATCCAGTCGATCCGACCCAGCCGCCACCTCCGTCAAGTCCGGAACCTGAAATAAAAACTACATCCACTTCGACGGGTTTGCCTTCGAACGTAGCCGCAGCCATCGCCTGTATTCCACTGATCGGTGGCATCATTTTCTACATTCTCGAAAAACGCGACAGCTTCGTCCGCTTTTACGCCATGCAGTCGATCATCTTTGGTTGCGGGTGGTTTCTTTTTAACATTGTTTCTGCCATTGTGCATGCCGTATTTGGAGCGATCCCAGGTATCGGCGGCATCCTGGTATTTTTTTGGGCAATTATCGCAGCTCTCGTTCATCTGGCATTTCTGGTGATCATGATAATTGCAATCGTCAAAGCATTCACCGGCGTCCGCTGGGATATCCCGTACGTCGGACCAATTGCACGGAGACAGGTCGAAGGCTCGACACCGTAGGTCCGCTGTAGCGGCGACTGTCCTCAGCCGCAATTTCCCCCTGCGCTCTACACGCGCGCTCCAAGCAACTTCACCACAACCTCAGTTAAAATAAGCTCGTGATCGAGCTGTGTGGTGACGAGCTGAAGATTTGCCTCGAGGCACGCCTGCATGGCCTCAATCAATTGTTTGATCTCGAACCGATGCGCGTGCTGCGCGGCAATGCCAAGCGCGTAGGCATTAATCGAGCCGTCCTTTTTTCGCGGTAAATGGTCGCTCGCCTCCGCGGGCAAACGATTGATTGCGGAAATGAATTGAAACGGCGAATGCGGGCGCGCGAGGCGATAGTGCTCCATCAAATCTTTGGCCAATAATAAATTTCGGATTGTTGGCAGAATCGCGACCAGTAAAATGCCGATCGCGCTTTCGCCCTGATCCAATAACCGGCGTACGAGCGTGAGCGCGAGTTCAAGATCGCGCGCTGCGAGAGCACCGCTTAATT